>DASVQP010000123.1 GCA_036389135.1 Longimicrobium sp. | reverse complement strand
GTAGATCTCCGGCCCGGCGAAGGCGGCGTCCGCACGGAAGTACAGGCGCTTCACCCTGCCCCGGTAGCGCGCCACCACCGGCTCCAGCACCGCGCGCCAGCCGTCGGCGGAGTGCACGTTGCCCGGCCTGAGCGCGCACCGCTCCAGGTCGCCGAACTGGTTGAACACGAAGAGCGGGTGGTAGCAGGTGCAGCCGAAGTGGCCGTTCCAGGAGCTGCCCTCCTGGTCGCCGTGGGTGGGGCTCTCGCTGGAGTCCATGTCCAGCACCACGATCCGCGGCGGCCGGCGGGCATGCACGGTGTCGATCCAACGGCCGGGCAGGTCGGCGAGCGCGGCGAGGTTCTCCGGCCGGGTCAGCCACTCGGTCTCGAAGCGGCCCATCTGGCTGGCGGAGGCGGCGGCCTCTTGGACGGCGCGGCCGCCGACCACCCAGCGCATCGCCGGGTCGCGGCGCAGCCGCTCGGCGTCGTTCACGTCCTCGTAGCCGGCGAGGCGGCCGAACACGGCTTGGCGCAGCAAATCGACCAGGGCGTGCCGGCCGTTCTTGCCGGTGCGCGCGTCCGCCAGTGCCGCGCCCGCGGCGGAGGTCAAGCCCAGCGCATCGTCGAGTTCGCGGTAGGCCAGCAGTCCCGCATCGGAGGTGATCGCGGCGCCGCGGAAGCGGAGCTGTATAGGGCGGTCCAATTTCAGGCCACCGGGCGGAGTAAAACCAGGCCACTCCGGCGCTCCGCGGCCAACGTCATAGGTCAGCGAAAACCTAAGCCGCACAAACCTCTACAGCCAATCCGGCCTTTGGACAGTAGGTGGTTGGAGCCTGCGGCGCATGGCGTGGAGGTGGCCTGAAATTGGACCGCCCTCTACAGCAGCCCGATGTTGCCCGCCATGAGGTCCTGCAGCGCCGGCTGCGTGCCGCGGTAGGGGATGTGCTCCATCCGCACGCCGGTCCGCAGCTTGAGCAGCTCCATGGCGAGGTGGGCGGTGGCGCCGATCCCGCTCGAGCCGTAGTTGACCTTGCCCGGGTTCCGCTTGGCGTAGTCGAGGAACTCCCGGAGCGTCCGCGCGGGCACCCGCTTGCTGCCGGCCAGGACCAGCGGCGCCTGCACCACCAGCGACACCGGCGAGAAGCCCGCGACCGGGTCGAAGGGCATCTTCCCGGCCTGCAGCGTCGCGTTCGCCGCGTGCGCGGGGAGCACCATGACGATCGTGTGGCCGTCGGGCGGGCTCGACGCGGCCGCGGCCGCGCCCACGATGCTGTTCGCGCCTGGCTTGTTCTCGACGACCACCGGCTGCCCTAGCGCCTTGGACAGCGGGTCGGCGACGAGGCGCGTGGCGATGTCGGTGGTGCCTCCCGGCGTGTAGGGGACGATGATCCTGACCGGCCGCGTCGGGTAGTCCGCAGCCAAGGCACTGCCGCCCGCTCTCGCCAAGCCGCCGGCGAGGGCGCCCAGCGCCAGTACCGAACGGCGGGACGCGACAGGCTCCACCACGTCGAAGACCCTCATTCTCCGTCTCCCGAACCCTTGGCGCCGATACCCGGCCTTGTTCTGCCTGGCTCAGCTCGCCTCGTATGAGGCAAACGACCAAGCGCGTTCCCCCTTAGTCCATGGCGCGGTGATTGTCCGGGCTG
>DASVQP010000122.1 GCA_036389135.1 Longimicrobium sp. | reverse complement strand
CCCCCCCCCCCCCCCCCCCCCCCCCCCCCCCCCCAGCCCGTTATATTCCCCATCTTTCTCGCCATTCCCGTGTACGTCCCGAGCCCGCGCAGCACGCAGCCGATGAAGAAACACCCCGAGCTTCCCGCGTCCACCACGGCGCTCGAAGAGGAGATCCTGAGCCGCTGGCAGGCGGAAGACACCTTTCGCCAGAGCCTGGAGCGCACCCGCGACGGCAAGCCCTTCGTCTTCTACGAGGGCCCGCCCACCGCCAACGGGCGCCCCGGGATCCACCACGTCTTCTCGCGCGCCATCAAGGACGCCGTCGCGCGCTTCCGCACCATGCAGGGGCGCCACGTTCCGCGCATCGCGGGGTGGGACACGCACGGCCTTCCCGTGGAGATCGAGGCGGAGAAGCGGCTGGGGATCAGCGGCAAGAAGCAGATCGAGGAGATCGGGATCGCGCGCTTCAACGAGGTGTGCCGCGAGAGCGTGCTCACCTACACCGACGAGTGGGAGCGCTTCTCCGCACGCATCGGCTACTGGCTGGACTACTCGCGGCCGTACGTCACCTACCAGCCGGAGTACATCGAGTCGGTCTGGTGGCTGCTGAAGCAGATCGCCGACCGCGGGCTGGTTTACCGCGGCCACAAGATCCTGCCGTACTGCCCGCGCTGCGGCACCGGCCTCTCCAGCCACGAGGTCGCGCTCGGCTACAAGGACGTAAAGGACCCGTCGCTCTACGTCACCCTGCCGATCCTGAAGGCGGACGGCACTGAGGACGGGCGCGAGTTCCTGGTGTGGACCACGACGCCATGGACGCTGGTCTCCAACGTGGCGCTCGCCGTCAACCCGGAGCTGGAGTACGCGGAAGTCGATTGGGAGGGCCGCACGCTGGTCCTCGTCGCCGCGCGCGTGCCGGCGCTGTTCGGGGCGGAAGCGAGCGTGCTGCGCACCTTCCCGGCGTCGGAGATTGTGGGGCTGCGCTACCGCCGTCCGTTCGACTGGGTGGAGCTGACGGCGTTCGCGGACGAGGAGGTGCAGCGCGGATGGCACGTCCTCCCCGCCGGCTTCGTCTCGGCCGACGACGGCACGGGGATCGTGCACATGAGCCCCGCCTTCGGCGCGGACGACTACGCGGTGTGCCGCGAGCACGGCCTTCCCGTGCTGCAGCCGGTGGACGATCGCGGGGCGTTCCGCGCGTCGCTCCCGCTGGTGGGCGGCAAGTTCGTAAAGGATGCGGACACCGACCTCGTCATCGAGCTCAAGAAGCGCGGCCAGGTCTTCCGCAGCACCAGGGAAGAGCACAGCTACCCGCACTGCTGGCGCTGCCAGAGCCCGCTCCTCTACATGGCGCGAGACTCGTGGTTCATCCGCACCACCGAGCTGCGCGACAAGCTGATCTCCAACAACGCCGAGATCCGCTGGTTCCCGCCCGAGGTGGGGAGCGGGCGCTTCGGCGAGTGGCTGGAGAACAACGTGGACTGGGCCATCTCGCGCACCCGCTACTGGGGCACGCCGCTCCCCTTCTGGGTGTGCGACGAGCACCCGTCGCACCTGGAGTTCGTGGGCGGCTTCGACGAGCTGCGCGAGCGCACGGGGCTCGCGGAGCTGCCGGACCCGCACCGCCCGTACGTGGACGATCTGGCGTGGCCCTGCGCGCAGTGCGCCGGCACCATGCGCCGCACGCCGGAGGTGGTGGACGTGTGGTTCGATTCGGGTGCCATGCCCTTTGCGCAGCACCACTTCCCGTTCGAGAACCAGAAGACGTTCGAGGCGCAGTTCCCCGCGGACTTCATCTGCGAGGGGGTGGACCAGACGCGCGGGTGGTTCTACTCGCTCCTCGCCATCTCCACGATGCTTGGACGCGGGCCGTCGTTCCGCAACGTGATCGTCAACGACATGGTGCTGGACGCGGAGGGGCTCAAGATGTCCAAGTCCCGCGGCAACATCGTGAACCCGTGGGAGGCGATCGAGCAGTTCGGCGCGGACGCGGTGCGCTGGTACATCCTCACCTCGTCGCACCCCTGGATCCCCAAGCGGTTCGATCCGGAGGGCGTCAAGGAGGTGCAGCGCAAGACGTTCGACACGCTGCGCCAGACGTACCGCTTCTTTGCGCTCTACGCCGACCTGGAAGGCTGGACGCCGGGCGGCGATGATCCCAGGGCGGCGGATCGATCCGTGCTCGACCGCTGGCTCCTGTCGCGGCTGTCGTCGGTCACGGCGGCGGTGGGCGCGCACATGGAGGGGTACAACCTGACGCATGCGGTGCGCGCAATCGCGGACTTCGTGGTGGACGACCTGTCCAACTGGTACGTCCGCCGGTCTCGCGACCGCTTCTGGGGCAGCGCCGACCGCGCCGACACCCGCGCCGCCTTCGCCACGCTGCACGAGGCGCTGGTCACCGTCACGCGGATGATGGCCCCCGTCGCGCCCTTTTTGGCCGACTGGCTGCACCGCGCGCTCTGCGACGACGCCAGCGTGCACCTGGCCGACTACCCGGTGGCCGACGCGGCCCGCATCGACGCTGATCTGGAGCGCGGGATGGAAGCCGTGCGCGTGCTCAGCACCCTGGGCCGCGCCGCGCGCGAGACGGTGTCGATCCGCGTGCGCCAGCCGCTGGACAGGGTCTACTGCGTCGTGCCCGCCGGTGTGCGCGCGGACGAGGAGCTCCTCGCCATCCTGCGCGACGAGCTGAACGTCAAGGAAGTGGCGTTCATGGGCCGCGCGGAGGAGCTGGTCACCTTCAGCGCGCGGCCCAACTTCAAGGTGATCGGCGCCAAGTTCGGCAAGGCGACCCCGCGCGTCGGCGCCGCCGTCCGCGACCTCACCTCCGAGGCCATCGCGGCGTTCCGCGGCGGCGCGCCCCTCACCGTGCAGGCGGACGGCGAGACGTACACGCTGTCCGGCGACGAGCTGGACGTGGTGCAGGGCGCAAAGGGCGACTTCGTGGTGCAGGCGGAGGGCGGCTACACGCTCGCCCTCGACCCCACGCTCACCCCCGAGCTGCGCGCGGAAGGCCTTGCCCGCGAGGTGGTCAACCGCGTGCAGAAGCTGCGCAAGGACACGGGGTTGGAGGTGTCCGACCGCATTCGCCTGGGCGTCTTCGGCGGGGCGGAGCTGACGGAGGCGGTGGAGCGCTTCCGGGCCCTCGTGGCGGGCGAGACGCTGGCGGTGGAAGTCGAAACGGGACCCGAGCCGCGCGCGGACGGGTACGAGGCGGTCCGCGAGGTGGACCTGGACGGAGTCACGGCGGCGATCGCGCTGGTCCGCGTCGCGCCCACCCAATCCTAGTGAGATGAACGATACGCTGATGACGCAGAGTGAGCCGGCCCGGGCCGTCCACACCGACACGCCGGCCGAGGCGCGCAGCAAGGCCGCGCTCTACGTGGGGATGGTGGCGGGGGTGGTGATCGTGGACCAGATCACCAAGTTCATCGTCGAGCGCAACATGCGCCTGTACGATCCGCAGCCGGTGCTGGGCGACTTCTTCCGCCTCACCTTCATCTACAACCGCGGGGCCGCCTTCGGCATCCACGTGGGCGGATGGTCGCGCATCGTCTTCATGCTGCTGGCCGTGGTCGCCACCATCGCGCTGGGGATGATGTACCGCTCCACCCCCTGGCGCGACCGGGCGCGCCTGATCGCCATCGCGGGTGTGACCGGCGGGGCCATCGGCAACCTGATCGACCGGGTGCGCTCGTCGCGCGGCGTGGTGGACTTCTTCGACGTGGGGCTCGCCGGGCTGCGCTGGCCTGTGTTCAACGTGGCGGACATCTTCGTCACCTGCGGCGCGCTGGTGCTTGCCTTCTCGTTGTGGAAAGAGGAGCAGCACGTAGAGCGCGAGCGGGATGCCGCGCGCTGAAGAGACGCGCGAGCTGCTCGCCGGCGACGACACCGGCGAGCGGCTGGACAGCTGGCTCGCGGCGCGGCTGGACACCTCGCGCTCCCGCGCCGCGCAGTGGATCGAGGAGGGGCGCGTCCTCCTGAACGGCGCCGTTCCTAAGAAGCGCGACAAGCCCTCCCCCGGTGACCGCATCACCGTCACCCTCCCCGTGCCCGAGCCCTCCGCGCTCGCCGCCGAGGAGATCCCGCTCGACGTCGTCTACCAGGACGCCGACCTCCTCGTCCTCAACAAGGCGGCGGGGATGGTGGTGCATCCCGCACCCGGCCACGCCACCGGGACACTGGTCAACGCCCTCCTCCACGCCGTCGGCGACCTGTCGGGGATCGGCGGCGTGCTGCGCCCCGGCATCGTCCATCGCCTCGACCGCGACACCAGCGGGCTGATGATCGTCGCCAAGCACGACGACGCGCACCGCACCCTCTCCGACGCCCTGAAGCGCCGGGAGATCCGCCGCGCGTACCTGACCGCCGCGTGGGGCCACCTGCCCGAGGAGCGGATCACCGTCGACGCCCCCGTCGGCCGCCATCTCACCGACCGCAAGCGGATGGGGGTGGTGCAGGGGGGCCGCCGCGCCGTCACGCACTTCCAGCTCGTGGAGCGCTGGCGTGCCGCCGACCTGGTGCGCGCCGACCTGGAGACGGGGCGCACGCACCAGATCCGCGTGCACCTCCTTCACCTGGGCCACCCCGTCGTAGGCGACGCCACCTACGGCGCCGACCGCCACAAGGGCGTATCCGGCCCTGACCGCAGCTGGGCCGCGGGGCTTGCGAAGCGGGTGCGCCGACAGTTCCTGCACGCCTTCGAGCTGCGCTTCCTGCACCCGCGCACGGGGGAGGAGCTCCACTTCCAGGCGCCGCTGCCGGTGGAGCTGGAGGCGGCGGCGGAGTGGGCGCGGGGGTGAGGGCGGCGGGCCCCCTCCCCCGCTCGTCATCTCGCGGCCCCTCCCCCAAAACAACCTGGGGGAGGGGCGCACGCGTGCATACGTGCGCGGGCGGCGGCGGCGGTGCGGGGGCGGGCACGGGCGGCCACGCGGGGCCGCCCCTACGGGATTGGTGCGTGGGGCGGGGGTCTAGGTGGGGCGGGCGACGGGCAGACACGCAGGTCTGCCCCTACGGCATCGTGGCGTGAGGGGATGGTCGAGGAAGGGCGGAGGGTGGGCGCGATGAATCGCGCCCCTACCGGATCCCGGCACCCGGCACGGAGTTCTCCCCCTCACCCGCCCTGCGCCCCCGCAGGCGGGGGAGGGGGCCGGGGGGAGGGGGCCCATTTCTTGACCCCGCCCCCACCCCCCGCTATACTCCCCACTCACACCCCGCGCGATACCTCCCCCGGCCCGGTAATGCTCCCAACCCAGAGCCACGACACGGCCGAAGGCGCCGCCGAATCGGCTGCGCTGGAGCGGGTGGTGCTGTTCGTCGCCGGGGGGCACCGGTTCGGGGTGGGGATCGAGTGCATCCGCGAAGTGATCCCGGCGCGGGCGTACACCCCGCTCCCCGGGAGCGGCGAGCACGTCTGCGGGCTGATCAACCTCCGCGGGCGCATCGTCACCGTCATTGATCTCGGCGCCCGCCTCCGCCTCCCGCCTTCGTCGGCCGTTCCGGACCACAGCATCGTGATCGTGGAGCACCACGACCGCCTGGTGGGGATGGCGGTGGAGGAGGTCGCCCGCATCGTGGAAGTCGATCCCGAGACGCTGACGTCATCGGCCGAGGTCCTGCGCTCCCTTCGCATCGACCGCGCGTACCTGCGCGGGGTGGGCGAAGTGGACGACGAGATCTTCGTGGCCGTGGACCCCGGCGAGATCTTCTCCAGCATCCTGACCTGACCGGCGCGAGCTCCGCGCCCCAACCCAACCCACCGGAGGATTGATGAGCCAGACGGTCCTCATCTGCGACGACGCCATCTTCATGCGCACGATGATCGGGGACATCCTCACCCAGGCCGGCTTCCAGATCGTGGGGGAAGCCGAGACCGGCGTGCAGGCGGTGGAGAAGTACCGCCAGTTCAAGCCGGACCTGGTGACGATGGACATCGTGATGCCGGACATGGGGGGGATCGACGCCGTCCGCGAGATCGTAAAGGAAGATCCGGCGGCCAAGATCCTGATGTGCAGCGCGATGGGGCAGCAGGCGCTCGTCATCGAGGCCATCCAGGCCGGCGCGCGCGACTTCGTGGTGAAGCCGTTCCAGCCGTCGCGGGTGCTGGAGGCGGTTCAGCGCGTGCTGGGATAACCGCAAGTGCTAAGTGCTGAGTCCTAAGTGCTCGCTGAACAGCGTGGTGCCGTCCCGGGCACCGCAAGCCACTTAGCACTCAGCACTTAGGACTCAGGACTTCCGTTCATGGAACTCTCCCAGTACGGCGAACTCTTCCTCAGCGAATCGCGCGAGCACATCTCCGCGATCAACCACCTTCTCCTTGCCCTGGAGCAGAACCCCGGGGCGGGGGAGCCGGTGGAGGGGATGTTCAGGGCCGTGCACACCATCAAGGGGATGTCGGCGACGATGGGGTACCGCGCCGTCGCCGACCTGGCCCACGAGATGGAGAACCTGATGGACAGCGTCCGCCAGGGGCGCGTCTCGCCGGGGCCGGAGATGGTGGACCTTCTCTTCGCCGCCGCCGACGCGCTGGAGAGGGCGGTGGAGCTGGCCGTGGAGGAGGGGGACGGGGAGCAGCCCGAGATGGCCGCGCTCCTCGCACGCCTGCGCGCCGCCGCGGGCGACGACCGCCGCGCGCCCGTGGAGGCGCCGGCGCCGGAGGGCGGGCCGCCGGCGGAGCACGTGGAGGGCGCGCTGGTGGTGCGGCTGCGCGTGGCGCCGGACTCCATGCTGCCGGGGGTGAGGGCCTTCCTGGCGCTGCGCAGGGCGCGCGAGCTGGGCGAGACTTTTTCGCTGCACCCGCCCGAGGCGGCGCTGATGGAGGAGGGGTTCGACGGCGCCCTGACCTTTCTCCTGCGCACCGAGCTGAACCCGGACGAGATCCGCGCCGCGCTGCTGGCGGTCGGGGAGATCTCGGAGGCGCAGGTGCACGAGGACCGGCGCGGGACGGCGGCGCCCGCGCTTCCCGAGGCGGAGAGCACGGCAGGGGCGGCGGCCAAGGTCCGCAACATCCGCGTGGACCTGCGCCGGCTGGACGCGCTCATGAACGGCGTCGGCGAGCTGGTGATCGTGCGCGACCGGCTGCGCACCCTGGCCCGCGACGCGGCGCCCGAGCTGGTGGAGGCGGTAGACCAGGCGTCGCGCCTGGTGGGCGAGCTGCAGGGCGAGATCATGCGCGCCCGCCTCGCCCCCGTGGGCCAGGTGTTCGACCGCTTCCCGCGCCTGGTGCGCGACGCGGCGCGCTCGCTGGGCAAGAAGGTGGAGTTCGTGATGGAGGGGGAGGAGATCGAGCTGGACCGCTCCATGCTCGACGAGATCGGCGACCCGCTGGTGCACCTCCTGCGCAACGCGCTCGACCACGGCATCGAATCGCCCGAGGAGCGGCGCGCGGCGGGGAAGCCGGATAAGGGGACGCTCCTCCTCTCCGCCGCCCGCGAAAGGTCGCGCATCGTCATCCGCGTGGAAGAGGACGGGCGCGGCATCCAGCGCGAGCGCGTGCTGCGCAAGGCGGTGGCGCTGGGGCTGGTGGCCGAGGCGGACGCCGCCGCCATGGGCGACGACGAGGTGCGGCGGCTGGTGATGAGGCCCGGCTTCTCCACCGCCGAGCGGGTGACCGACGTTTCGGGCCGTGGCGTGGGGCTGGACGTGGTCGCCACGCGGGTCCGCGCGCTGGGCGGGATGCTGGAGATCGACAGCGAGCCGGGGCGCGGCACCGTCTTCACCCTCCAGCTCCCGCAGACGCTCGCCATCGTGCGCGCGCTGCTGGTGAGGCAGAGCGGCGAGACCTACGCCCTCCCCCTCACGCACGTGGGCGAGACGGTGCACCTGCTGGAGCACGAGGTGGGGAGCGTGAAGGGGCGCCCTGTCGCCTTCCTGCGCGACGAGGTGATCCCCCTGGTGACGCTCCGCTCGCTGCTGAACACCAACGGGGCGGGGCCGGAGGGCGGCAAGCGGCCGGCCGTCCTGCTGGAAGTGGGGGAGCAGCGAGTGGGGCTGGAAGTGGATGCCCTGGTGGGGCAGCAGGAAATCGTGGTCAAGTCGTTCGACGCCACGGCCGACACGTTGCGCCTCTTCTCCGGGGCCACCATCCTCTCCGACGGGCGTCCCGCGCTCATCCTGGACGCCGGAAGCCTCCTCGGCGCAGCGTCCTGAAGAGAACCGATACACCTTCGCCCGAACCCGATCCGACGATGCTCGATCTGCGCGATCTGCAGGCCATTCAGCTTGACGCCCTCCGCGAGGTGTCGAACATGGGGGCGGGGCACGCCGCCACCGCGCTCTCGCAGATGACGAACACGCGGATCATGATCAACGTGCCGCGCCTCCAGGTCACGCCGCTGGAGCAGGTGCCGGACATCATGGGGAAGGCGGACGAGGTGGTCGCCGCGGTGCTGATGCACATGCTGGGCGACCTCACCGGGCGCACCCTCCTCATCTTTCCGCGCAACGCGGCGATGCGGCTCGCGGAGATCCTCCTGCACCGTCCGGCGGGCTCGTCGCAGGTGTTCGGCGAGCTGGAGCAGAGCGCCATCAAGGAAGCGGGGAACATCCTGTCGGCGGCGTACATGAACGCGCTCGCCGACTTCATGGGGCTCATGCTCCTCCCCTCGGTGCCGTCGCTGGTCATCGACCTGTGCGGCGCGGTGCTGACCACGGCGTACACCAACTTCGGCCACGAGCGCGACTTCGTCTTCTGCATCCAGACGGAGTTCCTGATGGAGGGCGAAGAGGTGGTGCAGGGACAGTTCCTCCTCCTGCCGGACATCGAGTCGCTGGAGATCATCCTCCAGAGCATCCGCCTGGCCTGACTGTGCAGGACGCACCCGCGCCGGCGGCGGCCCGGCCCAGCCACTCGGAGCGCGACCTTCGCATCCTGCGCGGCTTTGCCCAGCGCATCGACGCGGCGGACGCGGGGGCGCACAACAACCTCGGCGTCCTCTACTTCAACAAGGGGCTGTACGAGGAGGCGATCCAGCAGTTCGGGCGCGCGCTGGCCATCGACAGCAAGATGGTGGTGGCGCAGCGCAACCTGGAGATCGCCTACTTCAACACCGGCTACTACGACCGGCTGATCTCCGAGCTGCGCGAGCGGCTGCGCGACGACCCCACCGATGCCGAGGCGCGCACCCGCCTCGCCCAGGCCTACCTGAACACCGGCGACGCCCCCGGGGCCGTCGCCGAGCTTCGCCGCGTCCTGGCGCAGGACACGGACGACCTGGAGACCCTGATCCGGCTGGGGCAGGCCGAGAAGGCGGGGGGGCAGTTCGAGAGCGCGATGGGGTGGTACGCGCAGGCGCTGGAGCGCGACCCGGACTCGGCCGTGCTGCACTTCTACCTGGGCGAGCTCTTCTACAACCGCGGGCTCAACGACGAGGCGCTGCGCGAGCTCACCCGCGCCATCGAGCTGAACCCGGAGCTGGCGGACGCGCACTACGTACTCGCCTTCGTGTACGGCGACATGGGCGACCACGCGCGCGCCACGGCGTCGTCGCGGCTCGCCATGCAGCTCAACCCGCAGTACACCAAGGCGCAGACCAACCTCTCGCTGGACCGCTACAGCGTCGCGCGCTACGAGGAGATGGTGGGCGACCGCGTCCGCCGCCCGGAGGTGGCCACCGGCGAGGCGCTGGCGCACTACAACCTGGGGATCGCCTTCCGCCAGAAGGCGCTGTACGACGAGGCGCTGCGCGAGTTCGTGCGCGGGCTGGAGGGGGGCGAGGAGCCCGCGCTGCTGCGCCAGGCGATGGCCGAGGTGCACCTGCTGCGCGGCGACACGCGCGAGGCGCTGGACCTGTACGACCGTCTGCTGGCGGAAGACGAGCGCTCGCCCAAGCTGTGGAACGAGCGCGGCGTCTGCCTCCACCAGACGGGGCAGGTGGAGGATGCGGAGGCCAGCTACCGCCGCGCCATCGATGCCGACCCGGCGTACGCCCTCGCGTGGAACAACCTGGGCGTGGTGCGCCTGCACCGCGGCGACGCGGAGGGGGCGGAGAACGCCTTCCGCGAGGCCGTCACGCTGCGCGCCGCATTCGTGGACGCGTGGAGCAACCGCGGGCTGATGCACATCCGCGCCGGGCGCCAGGGTGCCGCGCTGGACGCCTACCGCGCCGCCCTGCGCGCCGACCCCGAGGCCGCCTCCGCGTGGAACGGGATCGGCGCGGTGCTGATGGAGACGCGCCGCTACGAGGAAGCGCGCAACGCCTTCGTCCGCGCGGTGGATTCCGATCCGGACAACGCGGAGGCGCGCTACAACCTGTCGTTCGTGCTTTCGAACCTCGGGGACTTCGAGGGCGCCCTCCGCGAGACCAAGCGCGCCCTCGAGCTCAACCCGTACTACACGACGCCGCGCTTCAAGCTGGCGATCGACCTGCAGTACGAATACGCCGAGGTGCTGGCGCCGGAGCTGGACGCGGCCGAGCGGCTGGCGGGCGACGACAAGGTGGAGAGCTTCACCTTCGACGAGTCCGCGCTGGACCAGATCTTCGGCGAGCTGGCCCCGCAGCCGGCCGCCGCCGCCGCGCCCGCCCCCGCCGCCGACGCCTTCAACCTGGCGGAGGACTTCATCAGCAAGGGGCTGCTGGACCGCGCCCTGGGCGAGATCCGCCGCGTGGCGGTGGCCGGCGCGGACCCGGTGGAGGCGGCGCTGCTCACCGGGCAGGTCTTCCTGCGGCAGGGGCTGGACGGCGAGGCGCTGGAGCGATTCGACGCGGCCCTCGTGCGGCTGGAGGGGATCGAGTGGAGCGCGGCGCACACCCGCGCCTGGGGCGGCCGCTCGCGCGCGCTGCTGCGCCTGGGCCGCCTGGAGGACGCGCGCTTCGCCGCCGAGACGGTGCGCGCGCACGCCCCCGACCGCGCCGACAACCTCCAGGTGCTGGGCGAAGTGCTGCTGCAGAGCGGCGAAGCGGCGGAAGCGGTGCGCGTCTTCAGCCGCGCGGTGGAGATCGAGCCGCAGGATGCCGCCCTCCTTCGCCACCTGGGCCGCGCCGCCCTCGCCGCCGGCCGCGCCGGGGACGCGGAGCGCGCGCTGCGCATGGCCGTCAAGCTGGACCCCGACTTCGTGGCCGCGCGCGTGGAGCTGGGAAAGCTTCTCCTCGCCAGCGGCCGGGTGGAGGACTCCATCCGCGAGACGCAGGCGGCGCTGGACATCCTCCCCACCTACGCGGACGCGGCGTACCTGCTGGCGCAGGCGCAGCGAGCCGCCGGCCGGCCGCGCGAGGCGGTGGGGACGGCGGTGGACCTGCTGGGCGGCGACCCGTACCACCTGGATGCGCTCGTCCTCCTGGGCCAGGCCCTGATGGAAGACGAGCGCCCCAACGACGCGCGGCAGGCGTTCGCGCGCGTCCTCAAGTTCGACCCGAGCCGCGCCGAGGCGCTCTTCGGGCTGGGTGCGCTGGCGGCCGCCGAGCGGCGCTTCCGCGAGGCGATCGGCTTCTGGCGGCGCACCGTGGAAGCCGCGCCGGAATCGCCACTCGCTGAAGCCGCGCGCGGCAACATCGACACGGCGCTCGACGTCGTGACCGTTTTCCAGAGCGCCTGATGGCGATCGAAGGACCTCTCCGCGAGCTCGCTCTCAGCGACGTCTTCCAGCTCCTGGACCTGAGCCGCAAGACGGGCACGCTCACCGTCAGCCACGAGGCGCGCCACCAGCCGGCCGTCGTGCTCTTCGACCGCGGCGGCGTGGTGGGCGCGCAGCTCGGCGACGGGCAGGACCGCCTGGGACACCTCCTGCTGCGCGCCGGCAAGGTGGCCGAGCGCCACGTGGTGGCCGCGCGCCGCCTCCAGGAGCTGGTGCCCGGCAAGCCGCTCGGCGCCATCCTGGTGGAGGAGGGCGTCGTCTCCGTGCAGGACGTGGCGCGGCAGCTGCGCTTCCAGATCCAGGAAGCCGTCTTCGAGCTGATGCAGTGGAAGGACGGCTACTTCCGCTTCGAGGAAGGGCAGCCCCCGGCACCCGGCCCGGTGACCATCCGCGTGCCCACCGAGTCGCTGCTGATGGAGGCGGCGCGGCGGATCGACGAGTGGAGCACGCTGGAATCCAAGATCCCGCACATGGAAGTCGTCCCCGCCCTCGTGCACGAGCCGGGCGACGACGCCGTGCTGGACCTGCACCCCGCCGAGTGGGAGGTGCTCGCCGAGATCGACGGCCAGCGCAGCCTCAAGACGATCTCCAGTGCGCTGGGGCGCGGCGACTTCGAGGTGGCCAAGATCGTGTGGGGCCTCGTCTCCACCGGCGTGGTGGACATCCTGGAGGAGGGCCCCGCCGAGACCCCGATCCTGGCGTGGGAGCGCCCGCTGCGCGACGCCATGGACGAGGCCGGCCGCCTTCTGAACGAGGGGCAGCCGGACGCGGCCCGGCGTCTCCTAGAGGACCTGACGCGCGCCAATCCCGAGCGCGCGGAGGTGTGGACGCTGCTGGCCCGGGCGCAGCGGCGCGTGGGGCGCTGGCCAGAGGCGGTGCTGACGCTGAGCCGCGCCGCGTCGCTGGACCCGCTTTCGGCCCCGGTTCACTACCACCTGGGATTCGCGGCGGCGCACACGGGCGACCTGCGCCGCGCACGCGATGCCTGGAGCACCTACCTGCGCCTGGAGGACGGCGACACCGCCCGCCGCGGCCAGGCCGAGCGCGCCCGCGACGCCGCCGACGTGCTCCTCGCCGCGCTGGACGAGGAGGCCGCATGACCGCATCGCCCGCGCAGGTGAAGCAGTGGACGGACGAGCTGGCGGCGGACCCCGCATCGACCGCGTTTCTCCCGCTGGCGCGCGCGTACCGCGACTCAGGGAAGCGCGATGCGGCGCTGCGGCTGGTGCTGCGCGGCCTGGAGCGCCACCCGCACCACGTGGATGCGCACCACCTCCTGGGCCTCCTCTACCGCGACGGCGGCGACAACGTGCGGGCCGCGGACGAGTGGGGGATCGCGCTGGCCCTCGCCCCCGAGCACCCGGGCGCGCGCCGCGAGATGGGCCTCGCCGCCTACGCCCGCGGCGACTGGGCATCGGCGGTGAAGCACCTGGAGCAGGCGCAGGCCAACGACGTCATGGACCAGGAGGTGCGCGCCGCGCTGGAGTCCGCGTGGCAGCGCTCGCGCGTCGCCGCCCGCGCCGCGCCTCCATCCAGCGCGCCCGCCCCCGCCCCCGAAGCGCCCCGCCCCGAGCAGTGGGACGGAGGCCGCATCTTCGACGCGCTCGCGGCCGAGCTGGGGTCGCTGGCGCAGGAGCGCGGCATCGTGGGCGCGGTGATGCTGGACGCGCAGGGCTTCGTGATCGCGGGTCGGATCGGCGCGGAGCGCGACCGCGCGGGGGAGATCTCCGCGGTCCTCTCGGGCGCATCCAGCGAGGCGGAGCGCGCCGTGCGCCACCTGAAGCTGGGCGCGTGGAAGGGGATCCTGGTCGAAACGCCGCAGGCCGTCGTGCGCCTCGCCCCCACCGGCGACGGGGGGATGATTGCCGTGGCCGGGCGGCGTGACGTGCCGATGGGGTGGGTGCTGCGGGTGGCGGCGCGCGCGCGCGAGTCGGCGGAGCGCTTCCTGGCCGCCATGGGAGGCGCGCGGTGAGCGGCTACGGGGAGCTCCTGGACCGGGTCAACCGCGTGACCGGCGTGCGCGGCTCCATGGTCGTCGCCGTGGAGGACGGGCTCGTGGTGGCCGAGGAGCTGATGCTGGGCGTCCCCGGCGACGCGGTGGCGGCGCTGGTGGCCTCCATCTTCCGCCGTGCCCGCCGCTCCATGTCCGCCGCCGACTTCGGCGACGCCGCCTTCGTGCAGGTGGACGGCGAGGACGGCCTCCTCTTCGCCGCCGCGCCGCCGCAGCTGGGCGACCTGCTGCTGGTGGTGGTGGCGGAGAGCTGGGTGAACGTGGGGCTGGTACGCCTGGAGGCCGCGCGCGTGGTGGAGGCGCTGGGCGGATGAGGCGCGCCGACCTCGCGCAGTTCGCGGAAGCGCTCGCCCCTCCGGTGGAGCGGTTCGCGCGCGAGGCGGGGCTGCGCCTGGTGCTCCTCATCAACCGCAGCGGCCAGGTTCTCGCCCAGCGCGGCTTCGCCCGTGCGCTGGACGTGATGGGCGTCGCCTCGCTGGGCGCCGGCATCCACGCCAGCAGCCAGGCGCTGGCGGAGCTGATCGGTGAGCCGGGCTTCCGCCACCTGCACCAGGGCGGCACGGCGTCGCAGGTGTTCATCGGCCCCTTTCGCACCCCCGCCGAGGACCTGATCGCCATCGCCGTCTTCAGCGAGGACTCCTCCATCGGCCTCGTGCAGCTCTTCTTCACCGCCTTCGTGGCAGAGGTGGCCGCGCTCCCCGGCTGGAAGGACGCGCGCCCCACGACGGACGCACGAGCGTTCGAAAAGGATCTGGAGGCGGGGCTGGAAAATGTCTTCGGCGCCTGACCGGCCGACTGAACGTTAGTCCTAAGTGCTAGGTCCTGAGTCCTGAGACCAGGTGCAAGCACTCATTCGCCGCAGTTCCACTTAGGACTCAGCACATAGGACTTAGCACTTCTCCTCATGAGCCTGGTCAACTACTCCACCCGCGAGATCACCTCCAAGATCGTGTACTACGGTCCGGGGCGCTCCGGGAAGACGACGAACCTACAGTACATCCACGGCCAGGTGCCGGAGGACCGGCGCGGGCGCATGATGTCGCTGGCCACCGAGACGGACCGCACCCTATTCTTCGACTTCCTCCCGCTCGACCTGGGGACGATCTCGGGGTTCCAGACGCGGTTCCAGCTCTACACGGTCCCCGGCCAGGTGTACTACGACGCCACCCGCAAGCTCGTGCTCCAGGGTGCGGACGGGGTCGTCTTCGTGGCCGACTCGCAGCGCGCCCAGCGCGAGGAGAACATCGAGAGCTTCCGCAACCTCCAGGTGAACCTGCTGGAGCAGGGCGTCGATCCGCGCACCATCCCCATCGTCCTGCAGTACAACAAGCGCGACCTCCCCGACGTGATGTCGATGGACGCGCTGGACGACCTCCTCAACTACCGGGACCTCCCCCGCTTCGAAGCCCGCGCCCTCTCTGGCGCCGGCGTCTTCGACACCCTCCGCGGCATCAGCTCCGAGGTGTTGAAGCGCCTGGCGCAGCGGTTCGGGCGGCCGGTTTCGGCGCTGGGGTAGTGCCCCCTCCCCCCGACCCCCTCCCCCGCCTGCGGGGGCGCAGGGCGGGTGAGGGGGAGAACACCGTTCGCTGCGCTGATGCCCGTGCCCGCCGCCGCTCCGGTGGCTACCTGGTTCCCCGTTCCGTGGTAGGGGCAGACCTGCGTGTCTGCCCACCCTCGCCGCGCCTCGCCCCCCGCGCCGCCGCGCCGATGCCGTAGGGGCCGCCCCACGTGGCTGCCCGTGCCCGCCGCCACGCCGGCCTCCGCACGACGCACAGACGCCCGCCCAACGCCCCTCCCCCAGGTAGTTATTGGGGGAGGGGCCGCGAGGTGACGAGCGGGGGAGGGGGCCCGCCCCTGCCATTCGCCCCCCCGATCCCCTATCTTCATCACCCGACCCCGCGACGCGACCACCCCCACCGGACGGCCGGACTGCAACCCGCGATGAAGTTCGAGCAGGACCCCCGCTTCACCTTCGACACCTTTGTGGTCGGCCCCGGCAACCGGATGGCCGCCGCCGCCGCGCGCCACGTGGCCGAATCGCCGGGCACCAGCTACAACCCGCTCTGGGTGTACGGCGCCCCCGGCACCGGCAAGAGCCACCTGCTGCGCGCCGTCGCCGCGCTCGCCTCCGCCGTGCGGCCGGAGCTGCGCGTGGTGGTGGAGACCGCCGAAGGGTTCGCCTCCCGCCTCTCCACCGCGATCGCGGCGGGGGGGCTGGAGGCGTTCCGCGATGGCGTGCTCGACTCAGGCCTCCTGGTGATCGACGACGCCGAGGGGCTCGCGGGGAAGGCGCGCACGCAGGAGGAGCTCGCGTCGCTCTGGGAGGAGATCCTGCGCCACAAGGTGCAGATGGTCTTCGCCGCCACCCTGTCCCCGGGGGAGGTGCCGGACGTGGACGAGGCGTTCCGCGCCCGGCTGGCGGACGGGCTGGTGGTGGACGTGTCGCCCCCGGAGCCGGAGACGCTGCGAGAGCTGGCGCGGCGGCGGGCGGCGGGGCAGGGCGTGGCGCTGGAGAACGGGGTGGACGAAGTGCTCGCCCGCCTCCCCCTGCGCGGCGCGCACGAGCTGCACGCCACCGTCGACCGCATCGCGGCGGTGCAGGCGGAGCGGGGAGCGCCCGTATCCGCCGACGAAGTGCCGTCGATCGTGGAGGGGAGCGCGGCGCCCAACGACGAGTTCAGCGCCTTCCTCAGCGACATCACCTTCACCGTGGGCCAGCTGGTGGAGGAGGCGCCGTGGCGCAAGCGGCTCGCCGAGGCCATCCTGCGCTGGGAGGGGGAGGGGATCCGCACCCGCCGCCTGGAGTCCGCGCTGGACGCCGACGCCGCGCCCGACGTGGACGCCGTGCTCGCCGGCTTCGCGGCCGACGTCGCGAGGCTTCGCGCCGTCCGCGACCAGCTTGCACCGCTGGACGACAAGGCCGCCGATTCCCCCGTCCTCGCCGATCCGGACCGCGTGAGCGAGGCGGAGGCGATGCTCCTATCCGCCCGCGCCGCCGCCGAGCGCAAGAAGGCGCAGGAGCCCGCCGCGGCGCCCGTGGACCGCTGGTACTTCACCAACGTGGAAAAGGTGGCGTGGGGCTGGGTCGCGCTCGACGACCGCCTGATCGAGGAGCTCGGCTGACATGGCGATCAAGGGCAACCTCCGCGAAGCCTCGCTCCCCGACGTCCTCCAGCTCCTGAGCATGGGGCAGAAGACGGGGTGCCTGTCGCTCACCGACCGCTCCAACTTCGGCTACATCTACTTCGAGCGCGGGCGCATCAGCTACGCCTCCATCGTCAACCGGCGCGACCGGCTGGGCGACCTGCTGGTGAAGAACGGGCTGCTGGACGCCAAGGACCTCTTCGCCGCCATCGACGACCAGGCGAAGTCGCCGGGCGAGCGGCTGGGCGAGATCCTGATCCGCCGCGGCTCAATCACGCGCGACCAGATGGAGCACTACATCCGCATCCAGATCGAGGAGGCGGTCTACTTCCTCTTCACCTGGACGCAGGGCTCCTTCTACTTCGAGGCGGACCAGCGCCCGGAGGAGGGCTCCTTCCAGGTGTCGATCAACCCGGAGAACCTCCTGCTGGAGGGGGCGCGGCGGATCGACGAGTGGAGCCTGATCGAGAAGAAGATCCCCTCGCTCGACCTGGTGTTCGAGACGGACCGCACCAAGCCGATGGACGGGCTGGAGCTGTCCGAGGACCAGCGGAAGATCATCCCGCTGATGGACGGCAAGCGGACCGTGCAGGAGCTGATCGAGGAGAGCGGGATGGTGGAGTTCGACGTGGGGAAGGCCCTCTTCGGGCTGATCCAGGCCGGCTTCGCCCACCCGGTGGGGCGCCGCTCGCACATCGAGCAGAAGGAGGTGCCGCAGGCGCGCATCGACGAGCACCGCAACCTGGGGATCGCCTTCTACCGCACGGGGATGTACGACGAGGCCACGCGCGAGTTCAGGCGCGTGGCGGAGCTGCAGCCGGGCAACGTGGACTCGCGCTTCCACCTGGCGCTGATCGGCCTGCGCAAGGGCGACGACCGGATGGCGCTCCGCTTCTTCAAGGAGACCACGGAGATGGCGGGCGCGCGCGCCCCCGTGCTGCACGGCATGTCGCTGGCGCTGGAGCGGCTGGGGCGCCTCCCCGACGCGCGCTTCGCCGCCGACGAGGCGGCGCGGCTGGCCCCGCAGCGCCCGCAGGTGCAGCTCTCGCGCGCCATCCTCCTGCTCAAGCAGGGCGAGGCGCACGAGGCCGCCGCGGCGTTCGCGCGCTTCCGCGAGGGGTTCACCGGGCCGCGCCTTCCCGCCGCCTACTTCGCCTTCGCCGTCCTGGCCGAGGCCGCTTCCGGCCGCGCCGATGCGGCGCTCAAGCTGGGCGAGGAGGGGATCAAGCTGCACGCGCACTCCGCCCCGCTGCACCTGCACCTGGGCGTGGTGCGCGAGCGCCGCGGCGAGTGGGAGCTAGCCGAAGCGATGTACCGCCGCGCCGTCGAGGAAGACGGCGACCTGCCGCAGGCGCACAAGGCCCTCGGCGACGCCCTCTACCGCCGCGGCGCCTACGACGACGCCGCCGAATCGTACGGCCGCGCCCTCCAGATCAACGCCGCCCTCGGCGACGACGTGTACTTCCGCCTCGGCAACATCCACTACAAGAAGATGGAGCGCGCCGAAGCCGTGAAGCTGTGGCGCCGCGCGCTGGAGCTGAACCCGCAGAACACCGTGGTGCGCACCAACCTGGAGCTGGTGGAGAGGGTGCTGGGCTGAGCAACCCGCCGGCGTTGGAGAAGAAGCGGATTTAACTCATTGAAGGACCGAGCTCGTCATAGCTGGGTCCGGAGCTCTTTCAGCACGCTCGCAATAAGCCACCGCCGGGACTGCGACCCTGCCCCCCGCCGTTTACCATCCGGACCATTGACGCCCATACCTGCACCGCTAGAGTTGGTCGTCGCGAGTTGTTCACCGCTTCAGGCGCGATTCTCTGCACCCCGCCCGCCGGGAACAAACCGGTGATCCGCTGTTACATTTCACGACATCCCAGGAACCCGCATGTTGGTCAGCCCTCTACGCGTGAGTAGTGTTCGTCTGCGCCCCTCGATGCGCCTGAGCTTCGTTTTGTTGGTTCTGAGCGCCGCCTGCCAGGACGCGCCGACTCTACCAACGGTCGCAGCAAGCGCCGGAACTGCGGTCGCACGGGTGAGCCAGGGGCAGCACCAGCGGGTGCCATTCTACTGCACTCTGGGCCGGTATTCACCGGCCGCCGGGGCGGGCTGGGAGACGCGCGCCGATACGCTCTCCTTCCCACCTGGCGAACTGGATGCTGCGGGTCGGACAGTTCGTTACGACTACAAGATTTCGTTCACAGATGGTCGCCCCCTCGCCTCCGCGAACTGCCTCGTGCCGTACACGGAAGGAGCGCTTCGGAGGGTGGATCGAAGGTTCGGCATAAAGGACGGAGGCGGGGCGGATCAGTACCGGGCGCGGCAGGGGATGGTCACGACGCAGGGCTGCGTCAAGGACGAGAACACCGGATGTGTGATGGACCCGCTCGTCGTTACCGCCCCGCCCAAGGACAACACGATGAGCGATCCGTGCGAGATCGATCCTCTCGGATGCCTCACTAAGCACTCCGGTGGAGAATACGATTGGTGGTACGATGGAGCTGGGTCCTGGAGCGGTGGAGGCGCTGAAACTCCATCAGACCCAAGGGATACACCGACTGACACCGCGTGTAACACGCCAGACCCGGTGGTCAACGCGGTCACCGTGCAAACAGGGTTCGAGGAGCTTTGGAAGAAGTCCAATTTTGAGGTCAATGGAGTTGTCCAGCCGCAGGCGGAACGGAGGGAGCAGGGGGGGTTTATTATCTCTACCGCAGCCGGGTACGCCTTCCAGTCGTTTCCGTCCGATTGGGATTATGGTCCGTGCTCAATCGGTTTCCCTCCGGACTTCGTCCCCCCTGCCGGCACTGTGGCCTGGGTGCACACGCATCCGTTCATACTCGGTGAGCAGCAGACGTCTTGCGGTGAGGTCATTCCGGGTTCGGGGTTGTACCAGAACTACGCCGGAAAATCGAGCGACGGGGACAACAAGACTTCTGCCCACTGGGGTATCCCCGGGTACCTGTTGGATGCTGACCACATTGCCCGATTCACGTCGGACGAGGCTGCTGCCGACGTTCCGTTCGGGCGTTGCGCCTACTAACCGGAGGATGCCACTCATGAAGGTTCTGACTCTGATCGCCCTGACCGGCGCTCTGTTCCTGGGTGAATCGACTGCACGGGTGTCTCGCGGCGAAGCCCAGGCTGCGCCCACCGCCTCCTGTCCTCCTGCTGACCGTAGCGGCGCGTCAATTGTGCGGAAGCTCCTGGCCTCGCCTCCGAGAACTGCCCTTCGCTGGGCTGCGGAATCTGCCCGGTTGCGCTACGTCCCTGCTCGTCCGCTCAGCGGTTCCGCTGACCAGGAACTCTGCTCGCGGCTGAATCGGTTCGTCACGCCCTCGGTGGTAGAGGACGCATCGGTGTCGCGGTCGTACTACGCGCTTGATGCCTACTACATCGTCGTGCTGAGGCGCGAGCGCGGAAGCAGGGTGCAAAAAAGCGAGTTTAGCCCGGTGATCATCCTGAATCGTGACTTGCAGCCGGTGGAAGTCCTTGGCATGTGAATGCCCGCCGGCACACCACGGGCCCGAAGTGCTTCCCGATTTGGGCCGGGAAGGACCTTGTTTGAGGCCGTACCGGACGGGGCGGGGCTTGGGGGAGGGCTTGGGGGTGTCCCGCTGGCGGGCCGGGCTGCGCTCGTAGCACCCGGAAGGGCACGTATGTGAAGCGATCACATGAGCATCATAGCGCTCTACTATCACCCTACCGCGACCATGGGGAACCCGGTGGCATTCTGACAAACGGAGGGCTAGCAGGTCACGTAAGCGACTGCAAGCGCACGTGCTCACCGTCCTCGTGGTGCTGGCGTCAGCGATGATCACAGGGCCGCTACAGGCGCAGGACCAGGAGGAGCAGGCAGCCGCGGCCAGGCACCGGACCAACTGCCGACTTGCCGACAGGTGGTCACGACATGTGAGCCACACACGAAAAGGAATTGGGCCGAGGCGTACGTAGGAATATGCCGGGAGGAAGGTCCGCCCGTCTTCGCGCGCAGGTGGTCGACCATTGCAGGCGATACGGGAGCGGTTGCGATCCTTCTCCACCGTAGCGCGCGTCTGGAAGATGCACGCATCTACGAGCAGCTACGCCGGACCGTTCTGGACCGGACTCGCCCCGAAGTGGTGCGCGTGGGAGCGATGCTCGTGCTCGTCCGGTACGTAGACCCGCACAACGCGGCCTGGTTCAACGATCTGATCCCTCCCCCCGACCCGATCCGGTACATTCGTGTGCCGCTCAGCAGTGCGCTGCACCCGGTGTCGTACCCGGGAACATCGCCGCTCCCGGCAACCCTGCGCGCCGAGGTCCTCGCACTGCTTGACGGGATCGCGGCAGCACGAGAAACCGAGTCTCGCACGATCTGGTACGCCGCGGCTTCGCTCGCGAAAGACATTCGGCCTTGAGGGATCTCCGCGCGTGTCCAGCACTCTTCCGAGCGGGGTATAACGAGCCGCCGCGCGTGACGGGAAAAGTACGACGCGCATCGGGGCTCACCCTCATCGCTGTGGCGATCACGTTCTTTGGAGCGCCGCTGTCGGCACAGATCGGGGAGGAGCACGCAGCGGCGGCCAAGCGCCGGAACGATTGCCGGCTCGCCGGCCAGGTGTATCACATCGGGGCAGCCTCACTCGAAGGCGGAATGGGCGAATGCGCGCATCGAAGTTTGCCCTGAGGAGGGTCCCGCCGTCTTTGCTCCGCGGTGGTTGACTGTCCCGGGGGATCTCGCTGCGGTGGGGACCCTCCTGCATCAGAGTCCGCGCCTGAGAGATGCGCGCATCTACGAGCATTTGCGCCGCACCGTGCTGGACCAGGCTCGGCCAGAGGTTGTGCGGGTTGGAGCGATGCTCGTACTCATTCGGTACGTGGATCCTCGCAGCGCAGCCTGGTTCAACGAGGTTAGACCGCCGGAAGGCCCGATCCGGCGCATCGGGGTGCCGCTCAGCAGTGCGCTTCACGACAACTCGGTCACCGGAGCATCGCCGCTGCCGCCAACGCTGCGCGACGAAGTGCTCGAACTGCTGGACCGCGTGGCCGCGGCGCAACAGACGGAGCCTCGTACGGTGTGGTACGCCGCGGCTTCACTCGCCAGGCGTATTCGGATGTGATCGGGGGCTGAGCAGAGCGGACGTGAGCAGGAGGGCGGGGACCGCGCGCGGTCCCCGCCCTCTTCCTTTCACGCTTGGGCGGCGGTTATCTTGTTGCCCTTCCCCTCGTCGCGCGAACGCCGCTCCCGGACGGACTCCTGGCATACATGGAACCGAAGAAGTTGGGGGCGCCGCCGCTCGTTGCGGACGCGGTGAGGGTGCCTGGATGAACGTTCCGCCCGCCGGCATCCCGCTCTTCCACCTGCCGCTGGAGGGGGACGACGAGGAGCTGGAGCTGCTGAAGCGCAAGATCGAGCGCGACCGGGGCTTCAACTGCCAGTTCTACAAGGACAAGTGCCTCCGCCGCCGCATCGCGGTGCGGATGCGGGCGCGCGGGGAGCGCACCTTTGCGGAGTACGCGTCGCTGCTGGACCGCGACCCGGGGGAGTACGACCTGCTGCTGGACACGCTGACCATCAACGTCACCAAGTTCTTTCGCAACATGGAGACGTGGACGGCGGTGGAGCAGCAGGTGGCGCCGCACCTCTTCGCCGGGCACGGGCCGGTGCGCGTGTGGAGCGCGGGGTCGGCCAGCGGCGAGGAGGCGTACACCGTCTCCATCCTGCTGCGCGAATGGGCGGAGCGCAACGGGCGCACGGCCGATCTGGCGCGGCTGCGCATCACCGGCACCGACATCGACCGGCGCTCGCTGGAGGCGGCGGAGCGGGGCGTGTATCCCGACCTCTCGCTGGTGGAGACGCCGGAGGATGTGCGGCGGCGCTGGTTCAGCCCCGGTCCACCGTACCACATCGACGCGGCGGCGAAGCGGGGCGTCCGCTTCGTGCACCGCGACCTGATCTCCGGACCGCCGGAGGAAGAACAGTCGCTGATCTTCTGCAGAAACGTGGTGATCTACTTCGACCGCGAGATCCAGGAGCGCCTCTTCAAGCGCTTCCACGACGCGCTGGTCCCCGGAGGGTTCCTGGTGATGGGCAAGGTAGAGACGCTGATCGGCGAGGCGCGCACGCTCTTCCGCTCGGTGAACAACCGCGAGCGGATCTTCCAGCGCCCCGCATGAAGCACGTCCATCACTTCGTAAAGGTGGCGCAGCACGCCGTGGGCGGGCGGGGCGACATGCTGGTGACGCTGGGGCTGGGCTCGTGCGTGGCGATCCTGCTGCAGGACCCCAGGGCGGGAGTAATGGGAATGGCGCACGCCCTCCTCCCCGAGCCGGGGCTCTCGCGCGACTCCAGCAACCCCTTCAAGTTCGCCACCACCGCCGTACCCGCGCTGGTGCAGGAGCTGAAGGCGATGGGCGCGCGCGAGACCCGGCTGGAGGCGCGGCTGGTGGGGGGCGCGGCGATGTTCTCCGCGCTGATGGTGCCGGGGACGCTCAACATGGGGGAGCGCAACCTGCGCGCGGCCCGGGCGGCGCTGGAGGAGGCGGGGATCCCCATCCTGGGCGAGGAGGTGGGGCGCGACTACGGGCGCTCGGTGCGCATGACGATCGGGCCGGGCAACACCGTCGTCTCTTCCGTCGGCAAGCCAGATGTCGCTCTCTAACCCCGCGGGGCGCCCGCACACGGTCCTGGTGGTGGACGACAGCGCCTTCATGCGAAAGGTGATCTCGGACATCCTCTCTCGCGGCGACGAGTTCAGGGTGATCGGCACGGCGCGCGACGGCAACGATGCGCTGCGCAAGGTCCACAAGCTGAACCCGGACCTGGTGACGATGGACGTGGAGATGCCGGAGCTGGACGGGCTCTCCGCGCTCGGCTACATCATGAGCGAGACGCCGCGCCCCGTGGTGATGCTTTCCGCGTACACCACGGAGCGCGCCGAGGCCACCATGCGCGCGCTGGACTACGGCGCGGTGGACTTCATCGCCAAGCCATCCGGCACCATCTCGCCGGACCTGGCCAAGGTGGCGGACCAGCTGCTGGACGCCCTGCGCGCCGCCGCCGCCGCCAACCTCGCCGCCGTGCCGGTGCGCATGCCGCGCCGCCCGCGCCCGGACCTGCCGCCCGCGCCGCCACGAAGCGCGCGCGCCGCCGGGGGCGCACCGTCGGACGTTGCGGTGGCGATCGCCGCATCCACGGGCGGGCCGCGGGCGCTGGCGGAGGTGATCCCGCGCATCCGCAATCCGCTGGGCGCGGCGGTGCTCGTGGTGCAGCACATGCCGCCCAACTTCACCCGCACCCTGGCCGAGCGGCTGGACGGGCTCGGCGGCCTCTCCGTGAGCGAAGCGGAGGACGGCGAGCCGGTGCGGCGCGACCACGTCTACCTGGCTCCCGGCGACTTCCACATGCGCGTGGTACGCGAGGGCGGGGAAGTGAGGATCGCGCTGGACCAGGAGCCGACCGTCTGGGGGGTGCGCCCCGCGGCCGATCCGCTCTTCCACAGCGTGGCCGGGGTGTACGGCGCGCGCTCCGTGGGCGTGGTGCTCACCGGGATGGGGCGCGACGGGGCGGACGGGCTGCGCGCCATCCGCGAGGCGGGTGGCGGCGCGCTGGCGCAGGACCGCGCCACCGCCGTCATCTGGGGGATGCCGCAGGCCGCCGCGGAGTGGGCCGAGCTCGTCCTGCCGCTGGACCGCGTCCCGGAGGAGATCGCCTTCGCGGTAGACGCGCGCCCCATTCCGCTGGCGGGGACCGGATGAGCGAGATGGACTTCCGCGCGCGCGCCGCGCTCGACGAGGGGGTGCAGGTGATCGCCTTCCGCATCGGCGGCGAGCTGCACGGGTGCGACATCCTCCTGGTGCACGAGGTGGTGGCGCGGCTCCCCGTCCATCCGCTCCCGGACATGCCGCCGCACCTGCTGGGCGTGGTGCGGCTGCGCGGCGAGCTGGTGCCGGTGCTGGACGTGGCGCCCGCGCTCGACCTGCGTCTGGAGGGCGGACGCCCCGCGGTGCTCGTCACGGGTGAGGAGGGCGCGCGCGTCGGCGTCGCGGCGGACGCGGTGAGCGACGTGATGACGGTGCCCCCCGGCGCGTTCAGGCCGGCCCCGCGCGGCGGCGGGTACCTGGTGGGAGTCGCCCGCGTAGGCGACCAGCTCGTCAACCTGATCGACCTGGCGGAGATCCTCCGCGACCAAGCCACCCTGTCTCACGGGGAAAAGCCTTGAGAAACGTACGCCAGGCGGCGGTGCCGCAGGTGCAGCTCGTCACCTTTCGCGTGGGGGGCGAGGAGTTCGGGCTGGACGTCTTCTCCGTGCACGAGATCCTCAGCTACCAGCAGCCCACCCCCATGCCGCGCGCCCCCGAGTTCGTGGAAGGGGTGCTGGACGTGCGCGGCACGCTGGTGCCCATCGTGGACCTGCGCCGCCGCTTCGAGACGCCGCAGGTGGTGTACGACGAGGACACGCGCATCGTGCTGGTGGACTTCAACGACGAGCGGCTCGGACTGGTGGTGGACAGCGTCACGGAGGTCCTCCGCGCGCCGGAGACGGCGGTGTCGCCGCCGCCGGCGTACATCCGCGGGCTGGCCGCCGAGTTCGTGCGCGGCATCGTGCGGGTGGGGGAGCGGCTGGTGGTGCTGATCGACCTGGACCGCATCCTCAGCAGCGAGGAGCGCATCGCCCTGGCCCACGCGGACCCCGCCGGGGAATGACGTTCGACGAGCTGAACGCCGCCCTCGAGGAGCGGTACGCGCGCATCGAGGGTGAGCTGGCGTCCGCCGGCGAGGCGCCGCGCCCGGAGCGAGAGCGGCTGCGCGGGGAGATCGTGGGGCTCTTTCGCGAGACGGAGGCGGCGCTGGAGCGGCTGGCCGAGTTCAAGGAGCGCATCCGCGGGCTGGTGGAGCGCTACAAGCAGCTCCCGGCGCCCAGGCCCGCGCCGGCCGCTTCGACCGTGTCCGACCACCTGGGCTCGTCCACGTACGTCGAGCGCGGCTGGAGCGCCATCGCCGCGGGCGACGCGAGCCGCGCGGTCAAGGAGCTGGAGCGGGCGCTGGAGCTGGCCCCCAACGACCCGCAGGCGGAGTCGCTGCTGGGCTGGGCGCAGATGCTGCGCGAGCAGTACGACGAGGCGCTCTACACCTACAGCAAGGTGCTGATGCGCGACCCCAACAACCCGCTGGCGCGGGTGAACCTGGGGTACATCTGCCTCAAGAAGGGGATCTTCGGCGAGGCCATCGAGCACCTGTCCCGCGCCATCCGCCAGGACGACGACCGCAAGGCGTCGCTGTACGCGCATCTTTACATGGGGATGCTGTACCTGGACCGCGAGATGTACGAGGACGCGCGCAGCTTCTTCCGCCGCACGCTGGAGCTGGGCCCCAACATGCTGCAGGCGTGGTGGGAGATCGGGCGGGCCTTTTACCAGGAAGGGAACGTCTCCGCCGCCGCCGACGCGTGGCGGCGCGGCTTCGAGGCGAACCGCTTCAACCTGTGGGGGGAGCGGTGCGGGGAAGCGCTGAAGAAGCTGGAAGCGGGCGAGCCGGTATCCTTCGCCGGGTGAGACGCGCGCTCCTGCTGGCGTTCGTCGTCGCGTGGGGCGGGCCGGCGGGGGCGCAGGAGGTGCTCTCGGGCGGAGGCGTGCGCGTGGTGCATGCGCCCCGGCACGCGCCGCTCGCGCGCGAGGTGCTGGCCGCCGCCCGCCGCCCGCTCGTCCTTCCGGGGCTCGGCTCGGCCGCGGCGCCGGAGTCCACCACCATCGTCCTGGCGGCCGACCCGGGGCAGTGGAGCGCGGCCAC
The DNA here is from genome assembly GCA_036389135.1 of Longimicrobium sp. NCBI lineage: Bacteria > Pseudomonadati > Gemmatimonadota > Longimicrobiia > Longimicrobiales > Longimicrobiaceae > Longimicrobium > Longimicrobium sp. Next base: position 861 of record DASVQP010000122.1, on the reverse strand, counting down.
CGGCGGTATGGCGCCGGAGTGGGCGGGCGGCGTCGCCTTCCCGGACGAGCGGCTGATCGTCCTCCCCATCTACCCCTCCGCCGCCGTCCGCAGCTCCGAGACGGGGACGGTGCTGCGCCACGAGCTGGTGCACGTCCTCCTCCAGGAGCGTCTCCCGGGCGCCATCCCCCGCTGGTTCCACGAAGGCTACGCCGAGGTCGCCGCCGGAAGCTGGGACGTGGCGAGCGCGTGGCAGCTTCGCGTGGCCTTCCTCATGGGCCGCGCCCCGCCGCTGGACTCGCTGGCCCTTCGCTGGCCGCGCGGCTCGGGGGAGGCGCAGCTCGCGTACCTCCTCTCCGCCACCGCCGTGGAGCACATGCGCCGCCGCACGGGCGAGGACGGCTTCGCGCTGCTGATGTCGAACTGGCGGCGCGACGGCACGCTGGAGAAGGCGGTGCGCTCCACGTGGGGGATGACGATGGGGCAGCTGGAGGACGAGTGGCGCGAGGACGTACGCAGCCGCTACGGGTGGCTGCTGGCGGCGGGGAGCGTGGGGCTCGTCTGGTTCGTGGCCACCGTCCTCGTGCTCATCGCCTGGATCCCACGCCGCCGCCGCAATCGCGTGCGCATGGACGCCATGCGCGCCGAGGAGCGCATGCTGCCGCCCCCGCGTGAGGACGGCTTCGACGTCGAGTACCCGCTTCCGGAGCCGCCGGCGGAGCGGTGAGGAGGGCAACAGCGGCCTCACACAGTAGGCGTTCGACAGTGAAAGCTACACGCGAGAGACGGAATTGGCGCCATTGCTGGACTTTCGTATCCAAAATCGTTGGATTCACCGAAAACATGTTGTACATGGATTTCTACTCCGCCTTGACTTCGCAG
>DASVQP010000121.1 GCA_036389135.1 Longimicrobium sp. | reverse complement strand
CGGCATGTACCTGCGTCTCTGACCCAAACGGAGCGGAATCATACCCGCGGATCGGGTTCGAATTGCGTAGCAACCGCTCCGTACGACGTTTTCCACGGCTACCCGATACCCGCTTTTCCGCTGTTTCCGGATGGAAACTAGATAGCGTTTTTCTTTACGATAACATCGTCGTCGTTGTTGAGGACACTACTCTGGCGACCTCAAACATAGGTGATCATCTGCGCAAGAAGGCTGAGTTTTTCAGCCATCTACAGATGCATCGCCTTTCCACGCTTGAGGTACTGCGTGGAAGCTTTGAGCGATTTGCAGAGTACTTCAATCGTTCAGACTTCGAACCGGAAGAATACCATTTCCGATTTGTGTACGCATCACGAAACGACGTGGACGAAAGCTATCAGACTCACTACGGCCAGGCTTGTAAGCTTCTCTCCTACTCTAGCCTTCAATATTTTCTCAGTCTGACCAAGACTATTAAGCGGAGTGCTCGTTTCGAAATCCTCAAATTCCTCGACGTAGATCTGCATCAGGTGGGGTCCCCCAAGTCTAAAACTGATTTGAGTACTTTCTCCGCACTGCAGTTGCCCCCGGTGCAGAGCGGATTCCCACGCGGCCACAAACTGGTCTCCTTCTTAGTTGATCCCGCCACGCTCCTGGAGCGCGCCTATGTTCTGCGCGCGGATTCTTGGCGCGACAGCGACGCGCTATACCAGCGTCTGTTGGTGAGGGATAAAATAGGAAGCATGCGTAAATACCTCGTTGAGGAACGACGCGTGTTCGTGAACAACATCATAGTGACGCTTAGAGGCGACGCTGTCTACCATCCCGCTCCCGGGTCAGAACCAGAAGATTCAGGTGCAACTCATGTTTCGGTGGGAGAACTGACGATACCTAGGCGATTTGATGCGATCGGGATAATTGATGGTCAGCACCGGGTATACGCGTATCACGAGGGTGACGACCAACTCGATACGAAGATCGCAGCCCTTAGAGGTAGACAGCACTTGCTGGTGACGGGAATCATATACCCGAACTCAATTAGTTCTGCTGAAGCGGAGGCGTTTGAAGCGAAGCTTTTCCTTGAAATCAATGACAAACAGAAGCGGGTTCGTGGTGATCTAAAACAAGCCATCGAGACAATAATCAATCCGTGTTCGGATGTGGCAATCGCCAAGTCTGTGCTGCACCGTCTCGGGGCAACGGGTCCCCTAGTGGGGATCTTGGGATTGCATTTTTTTGACACTGGGAAATTGAAAACCACATCAATAGTCAGCTACGGTCTCAGACACATCGTCGGGCTCCGTGAACCAGTGTCTTTTTTCAACCGGTGGACCCGGCCTGACAAGAGTAAGCTTCTAGACGTGTGCGATCGCGATGTGCTCGACCTGTATGTTCAATACTGTGGAACGGAGCTCAACAAGCTCATTGGAGCATTCAAGGCGAGTCGACCGCAGGAGTTGTGGACTACCAACCAGCGAGAGAGTCGCATGCTAACTACAACGACTATCAATGGCCTCGTCTTCTGTATGCGTTTGCTACTTGGAAATCAACGGCTGGGTAGTTTCGATAGCTACTTGGAAGGATTCAGACGGTTAGATGTGGATTTTAGACCGGGAAAGTTCCCATACAAGTCCAGCCATTGGCGAAAGCTGGGGGAGCATATCTACGATCAGTGCTTTAACCCGTGAAGGCGCGTCGCTAGTCTGCGGGGCGCCCCAACGATCGTTCGTGATTCCCGCCGGTTTCCTATAATGCGCTGGCCTCGCCGCAGCCTTAAACAATCGGGGGTTGAGATCGTTAGTCGCCGCCCGGCTCCAGAGTGCTGCACGCCCACCGGGGATAGCTGCTCCTACACCGCCGCGGGAAGTCCATCGCCTCCATCGCCTGTGCAACCGTTTCGGGAGCTTGCCTCGCCCGAACGCGCAGGCCTGACCAGCTCAGCCGCGAGCCGAGCGCCTGCGAAAAAGCGGAGGCCGCGCGGTCCTGCGAGACGCCCATGAAGAGCCGGGCGATCACCAGGAAGTCCGGGTGCTGGCGTAGTAGTGCGGTGAGCTCCTCGAGCGTGGCAGGCCGCCCCGCATCGTTCATCCCCTGAAGGACGCGCGGAAGCAGCTCCTGCAGCGCACGCGTCTCGTCATCCACTCCCTCGGAGGGGAGCTCCACCAGCTCGCCCAGCAGACGGTTGAAATCGACGGGTGGAAAGGCCATCTACTCGCCCACGATCAGGTACTCCTGCACCGCCGCGCGGGTTTCGGCGACGTTGTCGTGCGTGCCGAAGTGGTAGCGGTGCGGCCGCGCGAACACCTGCACCGTGCGCTTGTAGCGGCCGAGCAGCTCCACGAGCACATCCAGGTCGGGGAACCCGTTGGATGAATAGGAGAGCACGATGGTGCTCCCGGCGAAGTGCGCGAACATCCTGTCGAACGCGTCCACGGCGGTGCGCCGGTACGAGAACGGGGTGAAGCGCTTCGCGATCTTGCGTGCCTTGGTGTCGAAGCGGATCTCCGTCCCCTCGTCCGTCCAGTACGAGGCGAGGCCTTCCAGAAAATGGTAGCGCTTGATGTAGCAGTTGTCGTCCGCCCGCGGCACGTATGGCGGGTCCAGGTAGACGAGCTCCACGTCGGTCGGGGCATCGAACACGTCGGCGCGGATGGCCCGGTGCACCTTTCCGTTGTCGAACACCGCCGCGTTGTACGCGGCCGCACTCTTCAGGAAGTGCTCCTCCAGGCTCATGTGCAGGTCCCGCCGCCCGTCGTCGTACCTGGAAGCGTCGCCGGTGATGGTGAAGACGCCGCGCGGCTGGCGCTTCACGCACGCCCGCACCGCCGCGGCGATGGCCAGCGCGCGCCGCGCGGGCGATTCCAGCTCCCGGATGTTCGACCAGAGCGTATCCAGGAAGCGCAGGTCCGCGGGCGTAAAGAAGACCCCGCCAAACGTCTCCTCGATGAACGCCTTCCGCCCCGGGTTCTCGCGCACCAGCGCGGCGAGATCACCGGCCGAGAGGGTGTCGGACGAGTTCTCGACGGTGGCGCGCGAGATCTGCGAGGGGAAGTTGAGGAAGTCGCACGCGGTCACCTGCTTCCCCATCGTCTTCATGAGATACGCGACGGCCCCGCTTCCCGAGAACGCGTCCAAACAGCTCTCGAACTGGAGCTCGCCGAGAACGGAGTGGATCCACGGGAGAAGGCGGTGCTTGCTCCCCATGTAGCGGAGCTGCGGAAAGTCGCCCGCGCGGGCGGGAAGCGCCGGGATCTCGCGTTCGGTTGCGGCAGAGGTCATGGCGCACAAGCTACCCGCGGCGGCGGGCTGCGGCCAGACGGCGGCGCCGAGGGGGAGCGAGGTCTGCATGGGGCGGATCGCAAACGGGGAAAGGGGCGGAGCGTCGAATCTCACGCCCCGCCCCCCGTTCGTCCACCACCCGTGTGAAAGCGGCCTGCGCCACGCCCGGCGGTCCCGGGGCGGCGCTTCAGGACCGCCTGCGACGCGTCAGCTTCCCGCCACCTCGGCGGTGGTCTTCAGCGGCAGCGTGTCACCGGCGGGGGCGAGCTCTTCGGGCGGGGCGTCGCCGAAGTCGATGTCGAGCGGGCGTAGCTGGCAGTGCGCGCCGCAGCCGAAGCGGTAGCGGTTGGCCGCGAACCAGCGGTAGAAGCGTTCGAACCCCACGCCGAAGTAGGGGATCTTGAAGACCCAGCCGATGGCGCCGCCCAGCGGCAGGATCTTGAGGAGCTGCTCGATGGCGCCGCCCCCCTGCCACGTCTTCCCCCCCGGCCCCACCAGCTGCAGCGCCTGCCCGTACGCCTCGCTGGGAATCCAGGGGAAGCGGGTGAGCACGGAGGTGTTCTGGAACGGGATCACCTCCATCTCGTTGTTCCGGTCCCACTTGCGCAGGAGTCCGGAGAGCCGCGTGCACACCTTGCACTGGCCGTCGTACACCACCGTGTAGGGGCGCCCCATCCCCGCGGAGGCCGCTTCCTGGCCGCCGAAGACGAAGTGGACGACGGGGAAGCTCATGCTCCCGCCCCCGTCTGCGCGGCGCCGGTGACCAGCGTCGTGACCTCGGGCGGCGCGTGCAGTGTACGGTGGATGGGGCAGAGGCCCGCGGCGCGCCGGGCCGCCTCCCGCCGCTCGGCGGGGAGCGAGGGCCAGTCCAGCGCGACCTCCATCTTCCCGATGCGGTGCGGCTTTTCCACGTACTCGAAGCCCACCTCCACCGCAAGGTCGGCGGCGGGGATGTCGGCGTTGGTGGCCCACGACTGGAGGATGGAGTAGGTGCACACCGCCAGGCTGCTCGCCAGCATGTGCCCCGGCGAGTAGGTCATCTCCGCCGAGTCCGCCTCCACGCTCAGCGGCCCCGCGCCCCCCTGCACGCGAAGCCGGTCCTCCGAAAGCAGCATGATCTTCAACGGGCCCCCTCCGTGTGCATGCGCCGGCTCACGTCGCGCACAGCAGCGACTCCCCGCCGTCCACCCACATCTCGGTTCCCGTGAGGTGGCTGGCGGCGTCGGAAGCCAGGAACAGCACCACACGTGCCACCTGCTCGGCGCTCCCGGGGCCGCGCGTCAGCGGGTACTTCGATTCCTCGCTGGGGTACTCCGGCTCCACCTTCACCCTGTCGACGTGGCGCTGCTCGGTGTTGTCGTCGATAGCGGTCTCGATGGCGCCGGGGCAGATCACGTTGATGCGCACCCCGTGCGGCCCCAGCTCCAGCGCCAGCATCTTGGTGAAGGCCACCTGCCCCGCCTTGGACGACGCGTAGGCCGACGCACCCGTGTTCTTGAAGATGCGCGTGCCGTTGATCGACGAGTTCACGATCACGGACCCGCCCTGCTTCTTGAGGTGCGGCACGGCGTACTTCACCGTGAAGAAGGTCCCGGTGAGGTTGATGGCGATCGTCTGCTCCCACTCCTCCGGCTCCAGCTCTTCGATGGGCGCCCACACGCCGTTCACTCCCGCGTTGGCGAAAACGACGTCCAGCCGCCCCCACTCGCCCACGACCTCCTCCACCGCGCGCTTCATATCATCTGCCTTGCTGACGTCCGCGACGACGGCGAGGGCCTTGCCGCCGCCCTTTTCGATCTCCCCCACGACCGGGTCCAGGTTCTCGCGGTGGCGGCCCAGTACGGCCACCTTTGCGCCCTCCTTCGCCATGAGAATGGCGGACGCCCGCCCGATCCCTTCGCCGCCGCCCGTCACCAGCGCCACCTTGCCTTCGAGCTGCATCGTCGTCCCTCCCGTTCAGCGCGTTCGTTGTTTGGAAGCCCGCGGTGGAGAGATTTTCGTGCCGCATGGGTACGAACGGCCTCACACAGAGGCCACAGAGGGAACTGCAAGCCACTGAGAGAAAACCTTTCGCCGTTCTTGCTGTACCCTCTGTGGCTCTGTGTGAGGCTGCTGTTGCTGTTGTAGTGGAATTTGCTACCTTGGCGGCGTGCGATCGGGTGAACCTCAGTGGGAGTGTGGCATGCGGTGGAACCTGCTGGTGCGGAAGACCCATTCGTGGGGCGCGATCCTGGTGGCGCTCCCGGTGATCGTCATCATCAGCACCGGCCTCCTACTGCAGCTCAAGAAGCAGTTCACCTGGGTGCAGCCCGCCGAGTTCGAGGGCACGGGAACGGCGCCGGCCATCTCGCTCGACCAGGTCGTCCGCGCGGCCTCCACCGTCCCGCGCGCCGAGGTGCGCGGGTGGGACGACGTGCGCCGCATCGACCTGCGGCCGGGGAAGGGGGTTGCCAAGGTGTGGACGCAGAACGGGTGGGAAGTGCAGGTGGACCTCGGCACCGCGCGGGTGCTGCATTCGGCCTACCGCCGCTCGGACCTGATCGAGTCGATCCACGACGGCTCCTGGTTCCACGAGCACGCCAAGCTCTGGCTCTTCTTCCCCGCCGGGCTCACCCTGCTCGTGCTCTGGCTCACGGGGATGTACCTGTTCGTGCTCCCCATCTGGGTTCGCAAGCGCCGCCCGCCGCGCCCGCCGGCCCGCCGCGCGGCTTGAGAGTAGGTTGTGAGTCGAGAGCGAGCGAGGTTGTTCTTGGATCTGAGGCTCGTCGCAGCAAGATTGTGATTCAGAGCTGTACTCAACCCGGGCGGGTGCCCGGTCTCGATCTGCGAAGGAGTGTTTTCGATGCGAGCCTTTCTCCTCCTCTCCATGGCCGCGCTCTTCGCGGCCCAGCCCGCGGCCGCACAGTGGATGGTGGGCGCGGGCTACGGCGAAACGTTCAGCGGAAAAACGTCGGGCGCCGCATGGCACGCACAGGGGACCGCTCCGCTGCTGCCGAACAGGCTTTCGCGCCACGCCGAGATGTATGTGTTCGCGCAGCAGGGGACCGCCAGCGGCTCACCGTTGTCGTGTGAGCGGGTGCGGCAACTGTACTGTTTCGGTCGTGGAGACCGGAACACCATCGTGGGCGCGGGGATCTCGGGCAAGCTGGAGAGGTCGCACTTCGGCGGGCGCTTGCGGGTTTACTCCCGGGGCGGAGTGGGCGTGTACCACCAGCGTGTGACTTCCACGGAGCAGCAGGGGGTGGTTCCCATCTGCATCGACTCGAGCGGCGAGATCGTTCCCTGCCAGAACGTTCCGCCCGCCGGTGACTTCACCGTCAAAGGCGCCTACACGGGACCCGGGATCACCGCCTCGGCGGGGGTGCGCTTCCGGGCACTGCGGATGGACGGGTTCATGGAGTTGGGCACGCACGTGGCTCGGGTCGATGACGGCTTCGCGGGCGGCGTGCCGTTCACCCTCGGGTTCTCGCTGTAGGACGGGGGCGCGTCCGTCACAAGGCGAAGCGCTGGAGCGCCTCGTAGCGCGGCGGGCCGCTCCCCAGGTGGCTGCGGAAGAGGACCACGCCGTCGACCTGCATCCGCCCGCCGAACGGCGGAGCCGCGGCGACGACCGTTTCGACGTCGCGCGGCGGGTTGAGGCGGCTGATGGTGAGGTGCGGCGAGAACGGCTTCTTTTCGGCGGGGAAGCCGGCGTGGCGCGCGGCCTCCTCCACCAGCGCCGCAACTCGCTTCAGCTCCGCGGCGCCCTCATCGACGCCCACCCACAGCACTCCCGCGCGACGCGGCCGGGGGAAGGCGCCCAGCCCGCCGAGAACCATCCAGAAGCGCGGGCCCAGCGGCGCCTTTCCGAGCGCCTCCACCAGATGGCGGTGCTGATCCGCGTCCGTGTCACCCAGGAAGCGCAGGGTCAGGTGCCAGTTCGCGGGGACCACCGGACGCCCCGGAATCCCGCCGGGAAGGGCGCGGCGCAGGTGCTCGCCGAGGGCGTCGCGCAGTGGATCGCTGAGCGGGACGCCGAGGAAGAGGCGGCCGGCGCGGGGCTCGGTCATGGGATGACGGGTGCGGGGAACCGAAGGCGCGCAATGGCGGTACGACACAGCACGCGCCGTTCCGCCGAGGGCGGAGTCATCTGCAACTATGGCAGCCGCAACGCGGTACGCCTGTTGCACATCAGCGCGGACATGGAAGGGGAGTAGCCGCGCGGGCGAGACAGCCCGTGTGACCGGATCGTCAAGACTGCGCCTCTCGGGGCGCACGGTCCGGACAGGTTCCAGTGAGAGCCAGGCGAGACCTTCGCGACAGGTGCCGGTGTGCGTGCGCACACCGGCCGCGCGAGGGTCTCGCCTTCGCGCGTCGGGATCACACAGGAGGGAGCGGGAGATGAACAACGTAAAGGTATTCGGTCTGATGGCCGGGCTCACGGCGCTGTTCGTGATGGCCGGCGGCGCGTTCGGCGGGCAGACCGGGATGATCATCGCCGTCGTGATGGCGGCGGCGATGAACTTCATCGCCTACTTCGCGTCGGCGAAGATGGTGCTGCGCATGTACGACGCGCAGGTGATCACGGCGGAGCAGGCGCCCGAGTTGTACGCCATGGTGGACCGGCTGCGGCAGCGGGCCGGGCTCCCCATGCCCACCGTGGCCATCGCGCCGCACATGCAGCCCAACGCCTTCGCCACGGGGCGCAACCCGGAGAACGCGGTGGTGTGCGTGACCGAGGGAATCCTGCAGCTCGTGTCGCGCGACGAGCTGGAGGGGGTGATCGCGCACGAGCTGGCGCACATCAAGAACCGCGACATGCTCCTGCAGACCTTCACCGCCACCATCGCGGGCGCCATCTCGTCGCTGGGTCAGATGGCGATGTGGGGCGCCATCTTCGGCGGCAGCGACGAGGAGGAAGGGGGCGGCCCCATCGGCGCCATCCTGATGATCTTCCTCGCCCCGCTGGCGGCCTCGGTGATCCAGATGGCGATCTCGCGCCAGCGCGAGTTCAAGGCGGACGCGGTGGGCGCGGAGATCTGCGGGCGTCCGCTGTCGCTGGCGCACGCGCTGCGCAAGCTGGAGGCGGGTGCGGAGCGCATCCCGATGCACGTGTCGCCCGCCGCGGCGCCGATGGCGCAGGTGAATCCGCTCGCTTCGATGCACGGCGGCGGCTTCTCGCGGCTGTTCTCCACGCATCCCCCCACGGAGGAGCGGGTGGCGAGGCTGGAGGCGATGGCGGGGCGTTAGAACAAAAAAGCATCACACAGAGATCACGGAGGGAACCGCAAGGGCACAGAGAACCTCTTGTGGTTCTTTCCGTTTGTTTCTGTGTCTCTGTGTGAAATGCCGTTCGTCCCCTGGCCCGAATCCGGCGTCGGCCCGGCGAGCGTATGTAGAGGGTGCGGCGGAACATGGGTCGGTCCGCGGCCTACAAGCTCACCGCACCCCAACCAAGGTACTCGCCGATGCTGATCCGCAAGCCCGACGACATCCCGTCCTCCGAGATCACGCCGGAGAGCGTGTACGTGAACCGCCGCGGCTTCATCGGGGCGGCGGCCGCGGCGATCGCCACCGTGGCGGCGCCCGCGTCGCTCGTGGCGTGCGCGGAGGCGGAGGGGGCGCAGGACAAGGCGAACTCGTACGAAGAGATCACGCAGTACAACAACTTCTACGAGTTCGGCACGGACAAGGAAGACCCCGCGCGCCTGGCGCCCCGCCTCCTCAAGACGCGGCCATGGACGGTCAGCATCGAGGGGCTCTGCCGCAAGCCGGGGCGCTACCCCATTGACACCCTCATCCGCGCCAACCGCGTGCAGGACCGCACCTACCGCCTGCGCTGCGTGGAGGCGTGGTCGATGGTGATCCCGTGGCAGGGGATCCCGCTGCGCGACGTGCTGGCGCGCGCCGAGCCCCTCCCGGGCGCGCGCTTCGTGGAGCTCACCACGCTGCACGACCCGCGGCAGATGCCGGGGCAGCAGCGCGGCGTGCTGGAGTGGCCGTACGTAGAGGGGCTGCGGATGGACGAGGCGATGCACCCGCTGACCCTCCTCGCCACCGGGCTCTACGGCAAGCCGCTTCCGGCGCAGAACGGGGCGCCGCTGCGGCTGGTGGTGCCGTGGAAGTACGGCTTCAAGTCGATCAAGAGCATCGTCCGGATCCGCTTCACCGACCGGCAGCCGCGCACGGCGTGGAACGTGTCCGCGCCCCGCGAGTACGGCTTCTACGCCAACGTCAATCCGCAGGTGGACCACCCCCGCTGGAGCCAGGCGCGCGAGCGGCGCATCGGTACCTTTCTGCGCCGCCCCACGCTGATGTTCAACGGCTACGGCGAGCAGGTGGCGGGGCTGTACCGCGGGATGGACCTGCGGAGGAACTTCTAGGTGGCACGCGCTCTGGACCGCGCCGCGAAGCCCGCGGCGTGGCTCCTGGGGCTCGCCCCGCTCGTCATCCTGGCGACCGGCGGGATCGGCGTGGACCCCATCGAGACGGTGACGCACCTGACCGGCTTCTGGGCGCTGACCCTGCTGATGTCGTCGCTCGCTATCACACCGCTGCGCCGGCTGACGGGGTGGAACGGGATCATCGGCGCGCGGAAGGTGCTGGGGAACTTCGCTTTTTTCTACGCCGTGCTGCACTTCGCCACGTACCTGGTGGACCAGTCGTTCTCGTGGGGGTTCATCGTGGCCGACGTGGTGAAGCACTGGTGGGTGACGGTAGGGTTCGCGGCGCTGCTCCTCCTGGTGCCGCTGGCGCTCACCTCCAGCCAGCGCGCGATCCGTCGTATGGGAAAACGCTGGCAGAAGCTGCACCGGTTGGTTTATGTTGCAGCGGGGCTCGGCGTGCTGCACTTTTTCCTCCTGGTGAAGAAGGACCTGGTGCCGCCGCTGATCTTCGCCGGCGTCTTTGCGGGGCTGATGGCGTTCCGCTACGAGCTGGTCACCGGCAAGCCGAAGCGGGCACCCGTGCGGGCCCGCGAAACACCCCCGGTCCGCGTACCGTAGCAGAGCAAACGAGCGGCACCCGCACATCCGGAACGAAGAAGGAGAGAGCTATGGGCCCCGAACTCGCCCCGATGATCGTGATGACGACCGCGATCCTCACCACCGGCGCCGTGCTGATCCTGCGCCCGATCTCCAAGCGGCTGGGACGGCTGCTGGAGGTGATGGCGGAGCAGCGGCTGAGGCCCGCGCCGCCGCCGCCGCCCGCGGACATGGCGCAGATCCGCGATCTCCTCAGCGGGATCGACAACCGCCTCTCGATGATGGAGGAGCGCCAGGACTTCGCCGAAGCGCTCCTCTCCTCCGGCGAGGGGCGCGTGATCGGGGTGCAGGTGCCGCAGGAGCGCAACTGAGACGCCACGTCCGTCCACACCCGCGAGGGGCTCCGCCGGCCGCGGAGCCCCTTCGCTTTTAGGGCTGCACATGAGCCACGCATTGCGGCGCCGCAGGCGCCTCTTTCTCCACGAAGTGCGCGAGCTGGCGCGGATCGCCGGGCCCATCGTCGTGGCCCAGCTCGGCGGGATCGCGATGAACACCACCGACACCATCATGGTGGGCCGCCTGGGCGCCACCGCGCTTGCGGCGGCGGGGATCGCCAGCGCCGTGCAGTTCGCCCTGATCGTGGTGTGCAACGGCGTGGTGATGGGGATGAGCCCGCTGGTGAGCCAGGCCTTCGGCGCCGGCGACCGCGAGGAGTGCCGTCGCGTGCTGGTGCAGGGGCTCTGGCTGGCCGCCGCGCTCGCCGTCCCCGGCACGCTGCTGTCGGTGTCTGGCCGGCGGGTGTCGCTCCTGCTGGGCCAGGTGCCGGAGGTGGCGCTACTGGCGGGCGACTACCTGACCGCGCTCGCCCCCGGGGTGCTGCCGCTCCTCCTCTTCATGGCCTTTCGCCAGTACCTGGAGGGGATGGGCGTGTCTCGGCCGGCGATGTGGCTGAGCTTCGTGGGGGTGACGCTGAACGTGTTGGGGAACTGGGTGCTGATCTGGGGCGTCCCCGGCGTGGTGAGGCCGCTCGGCGTCGTCGGCTCCGGCATCGCGACCTCCGCGGTTCGCTGGGCGATGCTCGTGGGGATGGTCGTCTACGTCCTGCGCGTCCCCGCGCTGCACCCGTTCCGCGGCGTGTCGCTGCGCCCGGTGGTCGCCCGGCTGCGGCGGATCACGGGGCTGGGGGTGCCCGTCGGCGCGCAGCTCGGCGCGGAGGTGGGGATCTTTGCGCTCTCGGCGGTGATGATGGGGTGGCTGGGTCCCGTGCAGCTCGCCGCGCACCAGGTGACCATCAACGTCGCCTCCACTACCTACATGGTGCCGCTGGGGGCGAGTATCGCGGGTTCGGTGCGTGTCGGGCAGCACGTGGGGGCGGGGAACGCGCGCGGGGTGCACCGCGCCGCGCTGGCCACGTACCTGGTGGCGCTCTCCTTCATGGCGGTGTGCGCGCTCTTCTTCGTGCTCTGGCCGGAGGCGGTGGTCGGCCTCTACACCGACGACCCGCGCATCATCACGATGGCGAGCACGCTCCTCCTGCTGGCCGCGCTCTTCCAGCTCTTCGACGGCGCCCAGGCCGCCGGCATCTGCGTCCTCCGCGGCGCCGCGGACACGCGCATCCCCATGTGGATCACGCTGCTGGGCTACTGGGGCGTCGGCTTTCCGGTGGCGTACTGGCTGGGCTTCCACACTCCGCTCGCGCACGTCGGAATCTGGGCCGGGCTGGTGGCGTCGTTGGCCGTGGTGGCGCTGCTGATGGCGCTGCGGGTGCGGCGGGTGGTGTGGGGGCGGAGTGCCCCCTCCCCCCGACCCCCTCCCCCGCCTGCGGGGGCGCAGGGCGGGTGAGGGGGAGAGTCTGGCGCGAGGGGCCCTCACCCCCGGCTCGTTACACTCGCCTGCCCCCTCTCCCGATAACAGGAGAGGGCTGCGCCCCCTGTTATCGAGAGAGGGGGCGCATGTCGTTGCCAGGCGCGTAGATCCTGTAGGGGCGCGATTCATCGCGCCCGCATCCGGTAGGGGCAGACCCACGTGTCTGCCCGCCCTTGCCCCCACCCCGCAACACCCAATCCGGTAGGGGCAGCCCCGCGTGGCTGCCCGTGGCTTACCCCGCGCCGCCGCCTGGCAACCGGCACGGGGCGGCGCCGAGGGCCGGGGACGTGAGAAGAGGCACCGGG
>DASVQP010000120.1 GCA_036389135.1 Longimicrobium sp. | reverse complement strand
CCCCCCCCCCCGCCCCTCGCTCCTGTAGCCCAAAGGCGCATGGCTGGCGTCTTTGGCGCGCTGTAAGCCCGCACGGCGCCACGTGATGCACCGGTTTATCACCGCCGCTTGACTCATGATCAAAGCCGCGCGTACTTCGTCCTTTCCGCGCTGCGGTACAGCCGATCCGCGGCTTGCGATCATCTTCCCCATCGCTCGGACGGGTCCCATGACCGAACGCTGCTACGCGTGCGACAGCGAGGCGCGGCCGGTGCGCGAGCCGCGCGAAATCCTGATCGGCCAGCGCGCGGTCACCGTGGAAGGCGAGTTCATGAGGTGCTCGGCGTGCGGGGAGACGTTCTTTCTCCCCGAACAGGCGGACGCGCTGCAGCGGCTGGCAGCGGACCAGATCAGGCGCGAGGAAGGCCTCCTCGCGACGGGCGAGGTGAAGGCCTTTCGCGAACGCCTCCGGCTTTCGCAGGCCGAGCTCGAGCAGTTGCTCGGCACCGGTCCGAAGACGGTGGTACGGTGGGAGCGCGGCACCGTGACGCAGAGCTCCACCGCGGACACCCTGATGCGCGTCCTCATGAAGCACCCCGATGCTCTCCACGACCTGGCACTCGAGCGCGGGGTGAGGATCGACACGCGGGACCTCGCGAAAGCGTCGTAAGCTCCGAACCAGCTCACCGCCAGCGACTTACTGCGCACATGCCGCGGGATTAACGGGCGAAACAGATCGGCGCTCGTGAGAACTTTCGACGCCTCGCACGATCACACTCGTGTGTCAGATCTCTTGACGCCAATCTCACGACACCCTACTTATTCTCCGCCGGCCTACCTGAACCATTCCTTCTAAACTCGATTCACGTAAGCACCCACGTCGCTTTTATCTGCCCCTGCGCCACCTCCTCGGTTTGGCAGCACAGCGCCATAATGTGAGTCCCATCTCGAATCCCATCCAGGCTGAAGTCAGTTTCGCGCTCTCCTTCTGGTGTATCCCCCGCTTCAATGTTCGGAGTCCATCATGCGTCGCACTTTTTGCCTGGTTCCAATTCTTGCCGCCGTCCTCCTCACGAGCTCCGTTCCCCCGGCGCGCGCCTGCACCACGAACACAGCCGGGGTCACCTCCTGCTGCAAGGTCTGCTCGCGTGGCAAGGCGTGCGGCAACAGCTGCATCGCACGCAACAAGACGTGCCACCGGGGACGCGGGTGTGCCTGCAACTCGTGAAGGGGCGGACCTGTAGTCCTGCACCAAAGTTTTGGTAAGCAACGAGGGGCGGGCGCCGGCATTGGCGCCCGCCCCTCGATTCGCATCCTGCCCGTGCGCTCAGTGGCCGCCGGCGGCTCCGGCGGCTGCGGCGGCGCCTTCGGGGACGGGGAGGAAGAAGAAGGCGATGCCCAGGATGATGTAGACGGCCAGGAGCTGTACGCCCTCCATCCAGTGGCTCTCGCCGTCGTTGGAGCAGAAGGCCATGATCCCGGCCGAGGCCACCACCGCGAGCACCTCCAGCGGGGTGAAGATCAGGTCCATGGGACCCTTGCCGCCGATGAAGTAGCTGAGGAAGACCAGCACCGGGGCCACGAAGAGGGCCACCTGGATGGAGGAGCCGACGGCGATGTTGATCCCCGCGTCCATCCGGTTCTTGGCGGCCATGATGATGGCGGTGGAGTGCTCGGCGGCGTTGCCGATGATGGCCACCACGATCACCCCCACGAAGATCTCGCTCCACCCCAGCGACTGCGCGGTGTGCGTGGCGGCGCCCACCAGGAACTCGGCCATGATCGCCACGCCCACCGTGGCGAGCAGCAGCTTGCCGATGGAGCGCCCCAGCGGCGGGTGCTCGTGGCTGTGCACCGGCGGCGCCCCCTCCACCGACGTGTCGCCCATGTACAGGTGGCGGTGCGTGCGCAGGGTGAAGAAGAGCGATGCGATGTAGGTGAGCATCAGCACCACCGAGATCTCGAACGACAGATTGCGCTCGGCCGCCTGCGCCGTGTTCCCCACCAGCATGTGGAAGACGGCCGGCACCACCAGCCCCACCGCGCTCAGCACCAGCAGGGTGGAGCCCAGCGAGGCGGCCGTGCGGTTGAACTTCTGAGTCTGGAAGCGCAGCCCGCCTACCAGCGCGCTGAGCCCGAACACCAGGAGGAGGTTGCCGATGATGGAGCCGGTGATCGACGCCTTCACCAGGTCGTAGAGCCCCGCCCGCAGCGCGACGATCGCGATGATCAGCTCCGCCGCGTTGCCGAACGTCGCGTTCATGAGGCCGCCGACCCCCTCGCCCACGCGCTCGGCGATCTCCTCGGTGGCGTGCCCCATCAGCCCGGCCAGCGGAATGACGGCGAGGCAGGCGACCACGAAGATCCACACCGGCGGGGAGTGGAGGACCCACTCCATCACCATGGCGATGGGCACGAAGACCAGGAGCAGGTTGAGGGCGTTCTCGGCCGAGATCAGTCGCTTCGCCACTCTCTTCTTCCTCGCGTGTCGGGGGGCTGGATCGGGAGCGCGCACACGTTACCGCGCGCGCGGGGCGGGCGCAACCGGGGCGCGCGTTGTCCGGATGCGCGGGGGAGCGTATGTTTCCCGCCCGTCCCTTCCTCCTCCCCGCGCCACGATTCATGAGAGCTTTTCGCGCCGCGCTGGCGTGCGTGCTGGCCACGCTCGCCCTTCCACCGCTCTGCCGCGCGCAGGAGCCGCAGCGCCCGGGGTGGGTGGAGGATTTCACGGTGCTCTCCGCCAACGTGCTGGTGGGCGCCGTCTCGGCCGGGGCGGTGCAGAAGGCGCGCGGCGGGTCGTTCCGCGACGGCTTCGCGCGCGGAGCGGCGGGGGGCGCGGGGGTGTTCGCGGGAAAGCGGATCGCGGCGGAGCGGTGGGCCGGCGCGGGGCTGGTGGGGCGGCAGGTGGCGTCGGTCGGCTCGTCGGTGGTGTGGAACGCGGGACATGGACGTCGCTCGTTCGACGAGGTGGCGCTCCCGCTGGGGCCGGTGCGCTTCTACGTGCGCCCGCTCGGCGGCGGGCCGCGCGTGCGGGCCAGGGTGGACGCACTGGCGCTGGCGAGCACCGTGTACGCGGTCGCGCGCCCCGAACTGGAGTGGAACCCCGGGCGCAGCCTGTCCGCGGGGGCCATGGTGTTCGATGCGCCCTCGCACGAGATGTTAGTGGACAATGGGCCGGTGCGCGGGCTGGCGTATCCCGGGACGATCTTCCTGGGCGTCACCGGCTTCGCCGATCCCCAGGAGGTCGTCGCGACCTTTGCGCACGAGCGCGTGCACAACCTGCAGGCGGACCAGCTCTACTTCGCCGCGGGACGGCCGCTGCAGGAGTGGGCGGCGGAGCACCTTCCCCTCGTGCGCCTCTTGAGCCGCTGGTTCGACGTGGACCTCTCCGTGTTCGGGATCGCCGCGCTCGCGACGGTGATCGACCAGCACGATCGCCGCCCGTGGGAGATGGAAGCCTTCGCCCTCGCCGAACCGTGAAGCGCGTCCTCGTCGCGGCGCTGGCTGTGCTGGCGGGGTGCGTCGACTTCGTGGACGTGACGTCGCCGGAGTACGCCCACGTGGGACGCACGGGAGCAAGCGTGGACCTGGATCTGGCGCAGCCGGTTGAGGGTGCGGATTCGTTGCGCGTGAGAGGGGGGATCGGCGTGCAGGCGACGCATCTCCAGTTCGTGGACGACTCGCTGCGGGTTCTGGGCCAGGCGCTGCGCCCCGGGCTGCGCGCACAGGGGACCGGCCGGCTCTACGACAGCACGCTTGTGGTCGCGCCGGGCGTGCTCGGCGCGGGGGTGGTGGGGGTGACGCTCCCCGTGGTGAAGGGGGTGGAGTTCTTTCCGGCGGCGTTCCGGGTGCCGATCTGGATCCGAAGCGGGCCGGCGAAGCTGACCGTCGCCCGGGGCACGGACCTGGTGTTTCCGCTTTCGCAGGGCACCGCGCCCGCCGAGCTGGGCCCGGCGCTCTACCAGTTCTGGCGGCTGGATCTCACGCGGGGGCGGCAGACGCTGAACATCAACAGCTCCGGGCCGCCCCCATCTCGCATCGTGGTCCCCGCCGCCTCGGTGCCCGCGGACAGCTCGAGCGTCCTGCAGGTGGAGGTGACGGCGAACCGCGCTTTCCGGGCGGATTCCAGGAGCGATTCGTCGTACGTCACCGTCTTCACCCATTCGACCGTGCGGTGGTCCGTGGAGCTGACGCCGTAGCGCCCACGCTTCGTCCGCTCCCGCGCCGGGCCCGCTCTCGCGTTCAGGGGAGCGGGCCCTTTCGCACGTGCGCGGGGGGCGGTAGCCTTTCCGGTGATGCCGCCGCGCGAGGACGGCGCGGCTCCGGGGGTGGACGGCAACGGGAGAGGGAGATGTTCCGCGACGACCTGCTGGCGGAGAAGGTGGTGCTGGTGACGGGGGGCGGCTCCGGGCTGGGGCTCTCCATGGCGAAGCGCTTCGCCTCGCTCGGCGCGCGGGTGGCGATCACGGGGCGCAGCGAGGAGCGGCTCCAGGGTGCCGCCGGGGAGATCGATCCCACCGGCGAGCGCGTCTTCGGCGTGCCGTGCGACGTCCGCGACTTCGCGCAGGTGGAGGCGATGGTGGGCGCGGTCGTTGGGAAGTGGGGCGGGATCGACGTCCTGGTGAACAACGCCGCCGGCAACTTCCTCTCCGCCACCGAGGACCTTTCGCCCAATGGCTTCCACGCGGTGGTGGGGACGGTGCTGTACGGGACCTTTCACGCCACGCTGGCGGTGGGGCGCGCCATGATCGAGAGTGGGAAGGGCGGGAGCATCCTCAACATCGCCACGACGTACGCCTGGACCGGCTCGGCGTTCGTGGTGCCCTCGGCGGCGGCGAAGGCGGGGGTGCTGGCGATGACGCGCTCGCTGGCCGTGGAGTGGGCCACGTACGGAATCCGCTCCAACGCCATCGCCCCCGGCCCCTTTCCCACCGAGGGCGCGTGGAAGGCGCTGATGCCCACCCCCGAGCTCGAAGCCGAGGCCCGCAACCGCATCCCCATGAAGCGCTTCGGCGAGCACGAGGAGCTCACCAACCTGGCCGCGTTCCTGGTTTCCGATGCGTCGCCGTACATCAACGGCGAGTGCGTGACCATCGACGGCGGCGAGTGGCTGGCGTCGGGCGGCGAGTTCAACGGCTTCACGCGCATGCCGCGCGAGGCGGTCAAGGGTGCGCTGCGCGGCATGCGGAAGGGGAAGGGATAACCGCAATCTCACACAGAGCCACAGAGGGGGCAGCAAGAGCTGCGGAAGGGGTTCTCCGCGGCTTTCAGTTCCCTCTGTGTTCTCTGTGTGATGGTTTTTTCTGTACATGAGCCGAACTCCTATGAACGCGGCGCTGCTGGCCATCGGTGACGAAATCGTCGCGGGGCTGACGACGGATACGAACTCCGGGTTCCTGGCCGGCGAGCTGCGCGCGGTCGGCGTGGAGCCGGTGGCCGGGTTCGCCGTGACGGACGATGAAGACGCCATCGTGCGGGCGCTGGAGCACGCGCTGGAAGAGGCGGAGATCGTCGTGTGCACGGGCGGGCTGGGGCCCACGGCGGACGACCTCACCACCGCGTGCGTGGCGCGGCTGGCGGGGAAGCCGCTGGTGATGCACCAGGAGTCGATGGCGCACATCGAGGGGCTCTTTCGCACGCGCGGCATCGAGATGCCCGCCAACAACCGCAAGCAGGCGCTGATCCCGGAGGGCGCCACCGTCATCCCCAATCCCACCGGCACGGCGCCCGGCATCATCTGCCCCGTGGAGCGCGGCGGCGCGACGCGCTTCGTCGCCTGCCTCCCCGGCGTTCCGCGCGAGATGCGGCGCATGGCGCGGGAGACGCTGATCCCCTGGGCCGCGGCGCGCAATCCGGGGCGGCGCTTCGTGTCGCGCGTCTTCAGCACCTTTGGTCTCGCGGAGAGCAAGCTGGACGAGCTGCTGGTGGGCGTGGTCGATCCCGCGGAGGCGCGCCTCGCCTTCCGCGCCGCCTTTCCGCGCGTGCAGGCCCGCATCACCGTGAGCGGCGCGCCCGGCGACGACCTGGAGGGGCGCCTGGACGCGCTGGAGGCCCGCGTGCGCCAGCGGCTCGGCACGCACGTCTACGCCATCGGCGACGAGGGGATGGAGGAGACCGTCGGGCGGCTGCTCAGGGAGCGCGGGATGACGCTGGCCGTCGCCGAGTCGTGCACGGGCGGGCTGATCGGGCACCGCATCACCGACGTGCCCGGGAGCTCGGCGTACTTCCTCCTGGGTGTGGCCACGTACTCCAACGACGCCAAGGAGCGCGTCCTTGGCGTGCGCGCGGACACCCTGCGCGAGCACGGCGCCGTCAGCACCCAGACGGCGGAGGAGATGGCGGAAGGGGTGCGCCGCCTGGCCGGTGCGGACCTCGGCGTCTCCACCACCGGCATCGCGGGCCCCGGCGGCGGCACCGATGAGAAGCCGGTGGGCACCGTGTGCATCGCGGTGGCGTGGGAGGGCGGCGTGTGGTCGCGCCGCTACGACGTGGGCGACCGCGGGCGCGAGTGGGTCAAGGGGATGACCGCCCAGATTGCCCTAGACCGCGTCCGCCGCCACCTCCTCGACCCGACGGAAGGCGCCGCCGCCGGAGGGGTGCGCCCGCGATGACGAGGGACCGTTCTCTCACGCACCTGAGCAAGTGGATGAGCCTCGTGCTCCGTCACGAGCCGGCGAAGTTCGGCGTGGAGCTGGACGAAGCCGGGTGGACGCGCGTGGACGACCTGCTCGCCGCCGCCGCGCGCGCCGGCGTGCCGCTCGATGACGCCACGCTGCAGCGCGTGGTGGCTGAGAACGACAAGAAGCGCTTCGCCCTGAGCGCGGACGGCGCGATGATCCGCGCCAGCCAGGGCCATTCGGTGGAGGTCGAGCTCGGACTGGAGCCGGTGGAGCCGCCGCCCGTCCTCTTCCACGGCACCGCGACGCGGTTCCTGGACTCCATCCGCCGCGACGGTCTGATCCCCGGATCTCGCCGCCACGTCCACCTCTCCGCCGACGAAGACACGGCCACCACGGTGGGCGCGCGCCACGGCCGCCCCGCCGTCCTGCGCATCGACGCCGCGCGCATGCACGCCGCCGGGCACCGCTTCTTCCGCTCCGCCAACGGCGTGTGGCTCACCGACCCGGTGCCGTCGGAGTATCTGAGGTTTCCCGGTGAAACTGCAGCCTGACTGACACTGCCAACTCGAAACAATTCGGACTGACGAGATGAACCGGAACTTGAGGACCGTACTCATCACCGGCGCGTCGGCCGGCATCGGCGCGGCGTGCGCGCGCGCGTTTGCCCGCGAGGGAGCGCGGCTCGTGCTCGCGGCGCGTCGTACGGAGCGGTTGGAGACGCTGGCGGAGGAGCTGCGCGCGGCCCACGGCACCGAGTGCCACCTGATCGCCCTCGACGTGCGCGACGGCGACGCGGTGGCCACGGCGCTGGGCGGGCTGCCGGCTGAATGGGCCGAGGTGGACGTGCTGGTGAACAACGCCGGGCTGGGCCGCGGGATGGAGAAGCTCCAGGAGGGGACGCCGGCAGACTGGGACGAGATGATCGACACCAACGTCAAGGGCCTCCTCTACACCACCCGCGCGTTGGTGCCGGGGATGGTGGAGCGCGGGCGCGGGCACGTCGTCAACCTCGGCTCGGTGGCGGGGCACGAGGTGTACCCCGGCGGCGCCGTCTACTGCGCCACGAAGCACGCGGTGGACGCCATCACGCGCGGGCTGCGGATGGACCTGCTCGGCACCGGCGTGCGCGTGAGCACCGTTGATCCGGGGATGGTGGAGACGGAGTTCAGCGTGAACCGCTTCCGCGGCGACGAGGAGCGCGCCCGCCGCGTGTACGCCAACATGACCCCGCTGGCGCCCGACGACATCGCCGACGCGATCCTCTGGTGCGCGACGCGCCCGCCGCACGTGAACATCGACGAGATCATCCTGAAGCCCACCGACCAGGCCAGCGCGACGCTCGTGCACCGCCGCGGCTGACGGGCTTCTACTGCAGTTTCACACAGAGACGCAGAGGGATACTGCAAGAGCACAGATCAACCTCTCTGTTTTCTTGCTGTTCTCTCTGCGTCTCTGTGTGAGATCGCCGTCAAGGGGCTTGCCACGGAGCCGCGCCGCGGAAAGGTTGGGGGGATGTTCTATCTGCGCATGTTCGCCGCCCTGCTCGCCTTCGTGGCCGCATCCACGTACGGCGTCGTCATCGCCCTCACGCGCCGCGACAGGTCGCGCGTGGCGCACGACTACGCGCACCTGCTGCACCGGTGGATGCTCCCCATCTTTCGGCAGCGGGTGACGCTGCGCGGCGCCGAGCACCTGACGGCGCACCGGCCGTGCATCTTCATCGCCAACCACCAGAGCCTGCTGGACGTTCCGGTGCTGGCCGTGTGCTTCGCGCCGGGCTCCGTGGTGATCGCCAAGAAGGAGATCCGCACCGTCCCCTTTTTCGGTTGGCTCTACATGGTGACGGGGAACCTGCTGATCGACCGCGGCAACACGGCGCAATCGGTGGGAATGCTGCGCGCGGCCGAGGACGCCATCCGCGAGCGGCGGGTGGCGGTGTGGATCTTTCCCGAAGGGACGCGCGGCGAGGTGCCCGGCAAGCTCCTACCGTTCAAGAAGGGAGGCTTCCGCATGGCGGTGGCGACGGGCGCGCCGCTGGTGCCCGTCGTCGCATCGCCGCTCAAGCCGAAGTCCGATCTCGTGCGGCGGCGGCTGGACCCCAACGACATCGAGATCCGCATCCTGGAGCCGATCCCCACCGCCGGTCTCGGCGAGGGCGAAGTCACCGCGCTGATGCACGAAGCGCAGCGCCGGATGGGCGCCGCGCTCGCGGAAATGGCTGCCGAACGGGGGATCGCGCCGCCCGCTCAGGGGCCCGTCGTCGGCTCCGGAGGAGGCGGCGGGGTGTCGGGCCTGGGGATCGGGGGCGGGGACTCGGCGGCCAGGTCGTCGTAGTCGGGGGCGGCAAGGCCGAAGGCGTGGAGGACGGCGCGCTCCATCCAGCGGTCCACCGCGCCGCCGGTGTAGGCGGGGAGGGCAGCGACCTGGCGGGCGGTGGCGCCCATGATCCAGGCATCCTCGCCGCGCTCGCGAAGCTCCACCGTCTCCATCGGCACCAGGACGTGCCGGTCCTCGCGCAGGTTGAAGAGGTCGTCCGCCAGGTCCACGGAGATGAAGCGGATCTTCATGGCGACGGGATCGACCAGCATCTCCTTCACCACGCCGACCCGCTCGTTGTCGCCCGCGAAGACCGTCCAGCCGCGCGGGTTGGGCGCGCCTTTAGCCAGGCGGAAGTCGCGCGCCTCGCTCAGCGGCACGATGCGGTGCTCGCCGCTGTCCGAAACGTTGGGCGCGTCGCCGTAGAAGCGCGGATGGGCGCGCTCCATCTCCTCCAGCACGGCGGCGGTCATCGGCTCGCCCTCGTACGCGGGGAGCGCCTTGACCTCCGCCGCCGTCCATGGCGACACCACCAGCGCCCCCGACGACCACTCCAGCACCTCCGCGGGCACCAGCACGTGCTTGCGAAAGAGCCCCAGGTTCACCGACACGAAGCGGATCTTCCCGTCGCGCCCGAACAGCAGGTCCGCCAGGTCGCCGATCTTGGCGCCCTCGCGGTCGGTCACGTCCCACCCCACCAGGTCGCGGGTGCGGAGCACTTCGGCCCGCGGCGCGGTTGATTCGGTCATGGTGTTCCCTCGAGTTGAAAACGCCCCCTCCCCCCGGCCCCCACCCCCGCCAGCGGGGGCGCAGGGCGGGCGAGGGGGAGAACTCCGCGCGCTGCGCCAACCCTCGTGCTATCCCGGCGGTGGGCGTGATGAATCACGCCCCTACGGAATGCCAGAAACCTCGTAGGGGCCGCCCCACGTGGCTGCCCGTGCCATCCCCCGCACCGCCGCCCGCCACCCGCGCATTGTTCTCCCCCTCTCCCGTGAACGAGAGGGGCACCCTCTCCTGTTATCGGGAGAGGGGGCCGGGGGGTGAGGGCCACCTACGGCGCCGGAATCACGATCGTCTGCCCCGCGCGCAGCTGGTCGCCGCCCAGGTCGTTGGCACGGCGGATGGCATCCGTGCTCACGCCATATCTGCGCGCCAGCCCGAACAGCGTCTCGCCCGCGGCGACCGTGTGCGTGCGCCGCCGCGCCGTCGCGGGGCGGCCGGATGCCGGCGCCGGACGGGCGGGAGCCGCGGCCGGGCGCTCGGGCGTCGCGGGGCGTGCCGGCGTCGTGCCGGGTGGACGCGGCGCGGGTGGAAGACGCAGCACCATGCCTGCTTCCAACGCGCCCGAAGTGTCGTTTGGATTCAGGGCGCGGAGCTGCGCCGTCGTCACGCCGTAGCGCCGCGCGATGGCCGAGAGCGTTTCCCCCGCAGCCACGCGGTGCGTGCGTGGCCGAGGGCGGGGCGTCGCGGGCGCGCTCGCGGTGTCGCGGCGAGTCGCAGTCCGTACCGTCGTGTCGCGGCGCGCGGGAGTGCGGCGAGCGGTCGCGGTGTCCGGACGCGTGGCGCGGCGCGATGGCGGAGTGCTGTCCGCATCGGCTGTGTCGCCCGCGGCGGAGTCGCGAGGTTCCGCGGCGGGAGCGGCACGGCGGGTGGCGCGCGCCGGAGTGATCCACACGACCTCGCCTTCCACGCGGTGGGGCGTCGGGCGGCCGGTGGACTCCACCGAGAACGGCGCGGCCCAGCGGGACGGGCGCGCCGGGGCGGCCGGCGCGGAATCGGCGGGGGCCGTGTCCGCGGGCTCGGTGGTCTGTGCGAGCGCGGCGCCCGGAGCCAGCAGGAGCGCGGCGAGCAGCCAGGCGCGCAGCGTCATCGAGCCGCCGGGACGCGGGCGCGCCGGTGCTTCACGTATTCGAAGACGCCCGGCAGAATCGACAGCAGGATGATGGCGATCACCACCGTCTCGAAGTTGTTCTTCACGAACGGCACCGCGCCGAAGAAGTACCCGGCAAAGAGCATCGACGAAACCCACAGGATCCCGCCGACCACGTTGTACAGGAGGAACTTGGGGTAGTCCATCTTCGACGCGCCCGCCACGAACGGCGCATAGGTGCGCACGATGGGCATGAAGCGCGCGAGGATGATCGTCTTGCCGCCGTACCTGGCAAAGAAATCCTGCGTCTTCACCAGGTACGCCGTCTTCAGGATGCGCGCATCGTCCTTGAACACCCGCGTCCCCACCGCCTGCCCGATCCAGTAGTTGACCGTGTCGCCCAGGATGGCGGCGGCCAGCAGGACGGCGAAGAGGGGGAAGATGGAGAGCCCCATCTGCGGGTTCGCGGCCAGCGCCCCGGCGGCGAAGAGGAGCGAGTCGCCCGGCAGGAACGGCGTCACCACGAGGCCGGTCTCGCAGAAGATGATGCCGAACAGGATGGCGTACGCCCACGTCCCGTACTGGGTGATCAGCGCGCCCAGGTGGACGTCGAGGTGGCGGAAGTAGTCGAGCGCCTGTGCGAAAAAGCTCATCCCGGACCTGACTGGGGGTGCGAGTGCGGCGTTCCGGCAAGGGGACCGCGGGAGGCGAATGCTATCGTAAAGCGCTGCCCGATACAAGACTGCGGCCAGGCGGTTGACGCACCCGTTACCCTTGGAGAGCAGCTTCGCGGCCCCCGAACAGACAGGCGGACGATGTTGGAGCAGACACCCCCGGCGCTCACCGCCGACGAGTCGCTGCGCTACGCGCGGCACCTGATCCTTCCCCACGTGGGCCCCGCCGGGCAGGCGAGGCTCAAGGGCGCGCGCATCCTGGTGGTGGGCGCCGGCGGGCTGGGCTCGCCAGTGGCGATGTACCTGGCCGCCGCCGGCGTGGGGACGCTGGGCATCGTGGACTTCGACTTGGTGGACGCCACCAACCTGCAGCGCCAGGTCATCCACGGCACGCGCGACATCGGCCGCCCCAAGCTGGACTCCGCGCGCGACCGCATCGCCGAGATCAACCCGCACGTCCGCGTGGAGGGCTTCGCGCTGCGCCTCACCTCGGCCGACGCGCGGGAGATCGTGCGCGGCTTCGACGTGGTGATCGACGGCACCGACAACTTCCCCACGCGCTACCTGCTGAACGACGCCTGCGTGCTGGAGGGGAAGCCCAACGTCTACGGCTCCATCCTGCGCTGGGACGGGCAGGCCTCCGTCTTCTGGGCGGAGCGCGGGCCGTGCTACCGCTGCCTCTTCGCCGAGCCGCCGCCGCCGCACCTGGTGCCCAACTGCGCGGAGGGAGGCGTGATGGGAGTGCTGCCGGGAATCATCGGCTCCATCCAGGCCACCGAGGCGCTCAAGATCGTGCTGGACGCGGGGGAAACGCTGGTGGGGCGGCTCTTGCTTTTCGATGCGCTGCGGATGAGGTTCCGCGAGATGCGCCTCCGCCGGGACCCGGCGTGTCCCGCGTGCGGCGAGCACCCCACGATCCACGAGCCGATCGACTACGAGCGCTTCTGCGGCGTCGGCACCGCCGACGCACAACGGGAGGATGGCATGCACGACGATGTGCCCGAGATGACCCCCACGGAGCTCAAGGCGCGCCTGGACCGCGGCGACCGCGTGACCATCGTGGACGTGCGCGAGCCGTGGGAGTGGGAGATCGGCAACCTGGGCCCGCAGGGCGCGCGCCTCATCCCCCTGAACGATCTCCCCAGCCGGATGGACGAGCTGAACCCGGAGGACGAGCTGGTGATGCAGTGCCGCTCCGGCGGGCGCAGCGCGCACGCCGCCGGGTTCCTGCGCGAGCAGGGCTTCGGGCGCGTGCACAACCTCGCCGGCGGCATCCTGCGCTGGTCCGACGAAGTGGATCCGTCCATGCCCAAGTACTGAAAAGAAACCGCGCCTCACACAGAGCCACGGAGGAACAGAGAGGACGCGGAGGAACAGCGATGAGTTCTTTATTGTTCTTGCTTTTTCCTCTGTGTCTCTGTGTGAGGCCACTTCCCTGAACTGGCCCGATGTCGACGACTGAGACCCTCCCCACCGACGCGGACGTGCGGGCCGCGGCGGAGCGGCTGCGCGGTGTCGTGCACCGCACCCCCGTGCACACGTCGCGCACGCTGGACGAGATGACGGGCGCGCGCGTCTTCCTCAAGTGCGAGAACTTCCAGCGCGGCGGCGCCTTCAAGTTCCGCGGCGCCTACAACGCCGTCTCGCTGTTGTCGGATGAGGAGCGGGCGCGCGGCGTCCTCACCTTCTCCTCCGGCAACCATGCGCAGGCGGTGGCGCTCACGGGGCGCCTCCTTGGGGTGCGCGTCGTGGTGGTGATGCCGGACAACGCCCCCGCCGCCAAGATCGCCGGCACCCGCGGCTACGGCGCCGAGGTGGTCCTCTACGATCCCGACGTGCGCGACCGCCAGGAGATCGCCGCCGAGCTGCAGCAGGAGCGCGGAATGGCGCTGATCCCCCCCTACGACCACGCCGACGTCGTCGCCGGCCAGGGCACGGCCGCGCTGGAGCTGATGGAGGAGACGGGCCCGCTCGACGCCCTCTTCGCCCCCTGCGGCGGCGGCGGGCTGCTGAGCGGCTCGGCCCTGGCGGCGCGCGACTTCGCCCCCGGCTGCCGCGTCGTCGGCGTGGAGCCGGAGCTGGCGGACGACGCCACCCGCTCCTTTCGCACGGGCGAGCTCGCCACCATCCGCAATCCGCCCACCATCGCGGACGGCCTGCGCACCCCCTCGCTGGGCCGCATCACCTTCCCCCTCGTGCGCGCCCACGTCACCGAGATGCGCACCGTGAGCGAGGAAGCGATCGTCGAGGCGATGCGCTTCCTCTGGACCCGCGCGAAGCTGGTGGTGGAGCCCTCCGGCGCCGTCCCCCTCGCCGCGCTCCTCGCCACTCCCGGCGAGCTCGCCGGCCAGCGTGTCGGGGTCATCCTCAGCGGCGGGAACGTGGATCTAGGCGCCGCGTGTGCGCTGTTGGGGAGTGCGGAGGGAAGTGCGTTAGTGCGTTAGTGGGCCGGTTCAGGAGCGAATGAATTCGCCGCTGGAACCACGCGAAGGCCGCCTGCGCGGACTCACGCATACGCCGGGGCGCGTCCCCACCTTTTGTCATCCTGAGAGAGCCGCCTCGCCGAACGCCGGCCACGCGAGCCGGACTCCTGCGGCGACCAAAGGATCTAGAGGGCGAGCCGAGAGCACGGCGCTACACCACGGACCCCCCGGCACGCGTAGTAGATCCTTCGTTCCGCGCCAAAGATTGGAGAAGGGGAAAGTCTGGAGAAGCGCGTTGCTCAGGATGACACAAGGGGGTAGCACCTCAAGCGCACTCACGCACTTCCCCCTCCCCCGCTTGCCCCGCCCGCCCCACCCGCATAAAATCCGGTACCCCATCCAACCCGAGGTGACCTGATGTCGTTGCACCCGAAGCAGATGCGCACCCGCGCGCTCGCCGCGCTGCTGGCCCTGACGGCACTCACCGCGCCCGCCGCGGCGCAGCAGGGAGGGCAGCCGCTCTCCCCGCGCGATACGGCGCGGCTGGAGATCGCGGCCGGGAAGCGCGTGTACGTGGACTACGGCCGCCCGTCGATGCGCGGGCGGCGGATCGTGGGCGAGCTGGTGCCGTACGGCCGCGTCTGGCGCACCGGCGCCAACGCCGCCACCACCCTCGTCACCGAGACGGACCTGCGCATCGGCGACGCGCTCGTCCCGCGCGGCACGTACACGCTCTACACCCTACCGACGGCGCAGGGGTGGACCCTGATCATCAACCGCCAGACGGGCCAGTGGGGGACGCAGTACGAAGCCTCCCGCGATCTGGTCCGCATCCCCATGCGGACCACGAGACTGGCCCAGCCGGTGGAGAAGTTCACCATCGCCCTGGAGCGCGGGAGTGCCCGCGGCACGGGCACCCTGGCGATGGCGTGGGAGAACACGCGGCTCACCGTCCCGGTCCGCGTACAGGCGGCGGCCGCACCGCGCCGGCGGTGAGCACCAGCGCGCCAGAGGTCCGCGCGGCGCCCTTTGCGGAGCCGTTCGCCCGCTTCGGCGAGCTGCTTGCCCGTGCCCGGGCGGAGACGGAGATCCGCGAGCCCACCGCGATGTCCGTCGCCACCGTCGGCGAGGACGGGCGGCCTTCGCTCCGCATGGTCCTGCTCAAGGACTTCGACGAGCGCGGCTTCGTTTTCTACACGAACCTGGGAAGCCGCAAGGGGCGCGAGCTCAAGGGCAACCCCAGCGCCGCGCTCTGCTTCCACTGGCAGCCCTTCGAGGTCCAGGTACGCATCGAGGGCCGCGCCGAGCCGGTGAGCGACGCCGAAGCAGACGCCTACTACGCCTCGCGCCCGCGCGGGAGCCGGGTGGGCGCGTGGGCCTCCGTCCAGAGCACTCCGCTCCCCTCGTACGACATCCTCGTGCGGCGCGTGGAGGAGCTCGACACCCGCTTCGGCCCCACCGGCGACATCCCGCGCCCCCCCTTCTGGAGCGGCTTCCGCGTGGTCCCCTCCGCCATCGAGTTCTGGCAGGGAAGGCCCAGCCGCCTCCACGAGCGCGACGTATACACCCTGCAGCCCGGCGAACCGCCGCGGTGGAGCGTGGGACTGCTCTTCCCCTGACCGGAGCCCGCGGGTAAAACGAAGCTTCCGGCTTGCACCTGCGAGCCGGGAGCTTTCGTTTGTCGACCGGCCGGGTCGGCGCACCAACGCCGAGCCCACGCGGTGGATCACAAGACGACCGAGGCGGCGAAGGCCCGCAGCTTGGGTTCGGTCGGATCGCAGAAGTCGGGGCGGGCCAGGAGCTGTTGCAGCGGGACGCGCAGGATGCCTTCGTGCGTGTGCGCGGTCGTCTTGAGCAGGGAGCGCATGGAGGCCGCGTATTCCGGAAGGGGGGCGGCGTCGCGCACCCAGCTGAGCAGGTGGTCCTGCAGGCTGTCCCGGCAGTGCCGCAGCAGGCTGGCATCCACCCGGTGCGGAGTGGAGAGGCTTTCGTACAGGTCGCCCAGGAAGAGCGCCGTCTGCAGCATCTCGTCGCCGCTGCGCCCCACCGACTCGACCAGCGGGTTCAGCGCGGTGACGGGTCCCTCCCCCGCCCCCACCTCTACCCGGGACGCGGCGAGCGCATTGGCGATGCCGCTTTCGTGCAGGAACATGAGCGCCACCAGCACGCCCGTCTTCCACCCCCCGTCCGCGATCCACTGGCGCAGCTCGCGGAACACGGGGATGGGGCCGGCCGTCAGGCACAGGGATACGAGCGATGCCTGCATCCCCAGGAGCGTGGGTCCCTTCTCCCTGTAGACGCGGCTCATTAGGTGGGCCAGCAGGGTTTGGCAGCTCAGAAGGAGGGTGTCCACCCCTTCCCCCGCCTTTGCCCGCTGCCTGTGTTCGTTTTCCAGAACCGACAGCATCCGCGCCAGCTCCTGCATGTCGGCCACCATGGGCACCAGGTGCTCGCGGGCGATCTCGCCCAGCTCGCGCATGGCCAGGCCCAGGTCGTGGTCGCCGATCCACGAGTACGCGCCGATGGCCGCGTGCAGGCCCTGCATCCCCGCGCGCCCGCCGGAGGGCGCGCTCCTCCACACCGTCCGCAGGTGGTCGAAGCAGAGCGTGCGGTATCGCTCGTTCGCGCTCCCCATCACCCCCTCGAACAGCGGGCCCACGACGGCGTGGTGGCGCCCCCTGTCCGAGCGCATCCACCGCTCCAGCAGGGGATAGATGATGCGCTGCGGGTCGACCTCGCCGATGCGCCCCAGGATCTGCGCGGCCAGTTCGCGCAACGAGCGCAGGTCGTCCTGGCCACCCTCCGCCAGGTCGCGCAGGCCGGGAAGGATGGTGGTGAGCGCGCGGCGGTGACGCTCCATGATTACGGCCCACAGCCGCCGCGGGGGCACGCCGTCACGAAACTGGATGATGTCGGCCAGCGTGCTGGAGTCCTTCACGATCACCGCCCGGCACCTGCGCAGCAGCGGCGCCTCGGAAAGGGCGGGGTGGATTTCCGCATCGTCGTCCCCGTCTCCCTCGGCGGGGGCGGCGGGGCGGTTTAGGTCGCGGCGCAGCCACTGCCGTACGCGCCGGTGCAGCCGATCGAAGTCCAGCCAGGCCACACCCTGTGCGTCGCGTACGCACTGCGCCAGCGCCAGGGTAAAGCCGAAGCTCCAGAACTCGAAGTCCTGCTCCAGCTCCTGCAGCAGCCACTCGCTGGTGTCGTGAAAGCGCGCGATGGCCTCGGCCAGCCCCAGGTCGGGGCGGTAGTGGTCTACGTAGAAGTCGGCGAACTCGGCCAGCGACGAGCCGAAGTGGAACACGTCCAGCAGCTCGTCGCGCCCGCTGTCCAGCGCGCGCAGCGCCTCCTCCGAGGCGCCGTCCCCCGCCAGCCGTTCCAGCTTTTCCTGCAGCCGCTCCTCCAGGTCGCCGCGCGGCTGCGGCTGCAGCTCGCGCAGCAGTCCCTGGGCCGCCAGCCTGTCGCGGAACCCGGCCGCGTCCTCCGGGTCCGCCGTGAAGATCAGGTAGGCGTTCTGCTGCCGCAGGCGCGCGATGAGCTGTTCCCACCCGGAGCGGTCCGTCTTTTCGAACAGCCGCGCCAGCTCGGGGTCGGCGCGTCCGAACGGCTTGCGAAAGATCACCAGCCGCCCCGCGAGTCCCTTGTCGCGCTCGGCAAGGTGGCGCACGTCGATGCGCACCTGGCGGTCCAGCGAGTCGGCCACCACCGTGCGCGTGCACTTCTGTTCCTGCCGCAGGTGCGCTCCCAGCGAGATGGCCGCCGACACTTTTCCCGCGCCCCGCTGGGCGCTCAGCAGCAGTACCCGGCGCTCCGAAAGGTGCGTCACCAGCGCGTCCATCTCTCCGCCCGCAAAGCGTCCAGGGACGGCCTGCTCCTCGTCGTCCGGCAGATCCACCCCGTCGCGGCACGAAAACGGCCGCGCCGCCGCACGGCTCTGGCGCGAGACGTGGATGACCTGCTCCTGCACCCAGATGTTCTGCTCGCCCGCTACGGTGACGGTGCTCTGGCTGATGGATTCCAGCTGTACCGTCTGGTTCACCCCGCCGGCGGGCGCCCCGCCGGACGACGTTCCCGCGGACGTCCCCGGGGGCGGGGGAGCCGGGGGGGATGCGGGGGGCGCGGGCGCTTCTGCGATGGTGTCGGACATGGAACGTCTCCAGTGGGTGGAACGGGATCGGCGTCGCGATGCCAGGTTCGTCGGAACGTCGGGCCGGGCGGCGGGTCCGCGCGCCCGTTACTCCAGCCTGCGGCGCAGACGGTCCGCGTCGGCGAGCTCCAGAAGCGCCTCGATCTCGGCAGAGCCGGGCGAGGGATCCAGCCGCTCTACCGCGTCCCGCGCACGCCTGGCCGCCGCGGTGGTGCCGGTGCCGTCGCCCAGGTCGTCCACCAGCATCTCGGCCACCAGGTGCAGCAGCGCGGCGCGCACCCCGCGCAGCTGCCCGCGTCCGCGCACCACGTCCGTGGCGGCTACCACGTCCCCCAGCACGGCGGCCAGCCCCCCGGCGCCGGCGGCGGCCGGCAGCGCCCGGTCGCCGTTGAAGACACCGGCCGCGAGTGCGGACTGCTGCACGCCGTGGGCACCCGCCCCCCCGTTCCATCCCCCGGCCGCCGTGATCGCCCCAGGGTGAAAGCCGGGGATGTGGCCGATCATCTCGCGGGCGCTGTTCAGGTCGCCTTTCTGCACCGATTCCACCGCCGATCCGTACATCGCCTTTTCGATCTCAGCGACCCCCTGGGTCTGGCGCACCGCCCGCTTCAGCGGCGCGCTGTTGATCGTGGTGAGATCGGCCTCCATTCCCTCGGGAAGGCGCACGCTGAGCCGCAGTGAGCGGATGTTGATGCCGTAGGTGGACGCGAACTCGCGAAGCTCCTCCATGCAGCCATCCACCACCATCCGCGCGTGCTGTGGAAACGCCTCCCACACGGCCTGCCAGGGAAGCTGCTCCACCTCGCGCTTCACCACCACGCGCACCTGGTCTCGCACCCTTCGCAGCGGGTCCGCGTTGCGCGCCCGGGCCAGCGCGCGCGCGTCCGCTACGGCGTACGCCAGGTTGAAGACTACGCGGAAGTCGCTGACGTGGTCCGCCAGGCGCATGCTCTCGTTGAAGTCCAGGTGCCGCTCGAGCGAGGTGTCGGCCGCGTAGGCGAAGTACTCCGTCCGCTTGAAGAACGGCAGCGTCAGCCCGGGCTTTACCGGCGCCGCGCCGGGCATGAGGATGGAATGGAACTCGTCGCCGGCATCGCCGACGCGCTCGAACACCACCACCGCGTGACCCTCCAGCGGCTCGGCGGTGTGCTCCTTCAGCAGCCGGTGGTCAAAGGTCAGGTTGCTCATCGTACATCCCTGGGTTGATGGTGACGTCGTCGCCGGCTTCCTCAGCGCGGCCACGCGGCGGCTCCCGTTGTTCCTGCGCCTGGCGCATGCGGCGCAGGGTGTCGTCCACGCGGGCGCGCCAGAGCAGGCGGGTGGCGGCGGTCCACGGATCACCGTCCGGCGCGTCCGCCAGCCGGTGCCGCAGCCCGGCGATGGCCGCATCCGCGCCTTCCGGCGCCTGCTCCAGCGCGCGGCGAAAGCGGGCGCGTGGCGCCAGCAGCGCGCGCATCTCTTCGGCAATCCGCTCAGCGAGGACGAACCATCCTTCCTCCGCCACCGCCGCGGCGGCATCGAGCGTGGCGCCGCTCCACGGGTCCGCGGCGGTATCCGGCAGCAGCAGGCGCGTGGCGTCGCACATCTCCCGCGTCTCGCGTAGAGAATCTTCCAGCGCGGCGGCGCGCGAGGGGTCTGCGGGGGCGCCGGGGCGGAGCGCGCGCACCTGGTGAACGCAGGCCTCCGCCAGGTACGCGGCCCGCGCCCTGCATCCCCCCGCCATTCGCTCGCGGGCGGCCTCCAGCAGCCGGCCGGGCGCGTGCACGCAAGGGAGCTCCCGAAGGCGCTCCACGCGCGCGGCCGCCCGCACGCGCGCCACCGCCTTCGCCGCCCGCGCCAGCGCCGCGTGCGCGGCCAGCAGCTCGCGCGTCTCCTCCATCCGCTCGCGCGCGTACAGCAGGTGGTTCAGCGCCGTCCCCAGCGCCTCCTCCTCCAGCGCCCGCCGCGCGCGGCGCAGGGCATCGTCGTGATCGGCCAGCAGGGTGGGGGCGTGTGCCCGGATCGTGGCCCTGTCGCCCTCCAGCGCGTGCAGCTCGTCCAGCGCCCGCAGATACTCTTCGCTCAGCCCCTCGAGCGCGGTGCGGCCCGAGGGAAGGCGGCCGTGCTCGTGCCTCCACACCACCCGGCGCAGCTCACCCGCCGGGGCCGGCGCGCTCACGGCACCGCTCCCGCCGCGAGCCGGCCCGAAAAGTAGATGCGGATCTCGATGCGGCGGTTCAGGCTGCGGGTGCGGCTCACCGGCCGGTTCTCGGCGTAGCCGTTGACGGACATCAGGCGTTTGTCGAGCGGATCGCGCGCACCGCGGGTCAGGTACCGCAGCACCGAGGTGGCGCGGGCGGTGGAAAGCTCCCAGTTGTCGTGCGGGTAGTAGTTCCGGCGAGCGGGGACGTCGTCGGTGTGCCCTTCGATCTGGATCTGCTCGTACAACTGAGCCCCGTTCGAGTCCAGCGAGTGGAACACACGCGTAAGGCGGCCCAGCAGCCGTCTCCCCTGCGGCAGCAGCTCGTGCTCGCCGGGAAGAAAGAGCACGCCTTCGCCAAAGCGGATCTGCAGCAGCTTGAGGTCCGCCGAGTACGCCACCTGGCCCGCGGCGATCTCGCGGCTGAACTCGCGCTTCAGGATTTCCGCGAACTGCGCCTGCTTTTGCCGCGCGACGGACAGCTCGGCGCTGCCGGCGCTGAAGTTGTGCTCCACGAAGTAGATGAGGAGAAAGAACATCAGCAGCGACGTGAGCATGTCGATCATCGCCGGCCAGTAGTTGATCCGGGTGTGGAGCGCGGACTCGACGCGGGGAACGCTCATCGGCTCCTCCTCTACCAGATGACGATGACCAGGACCACCGCCACGCCCACCACCAGCAGCGGGTTGCGGCGCATCTCGCCCACCAGATCGGCCATGAACCCCAGCAGCTGCGTGCCCAGCGCCTGCCACCCGGCCGGGCGCTCGGGCACACGCACGGCACGGTCGGTCTCGGCGCGGCGAAGGCTCCGCTCCACGCTGTCGGCCGTGCGCACCATCGCCGCACTGGCGGCGGATATCTCCTGGACGAGCGGCGCCAGGGCCGCGCCGGACTCCTCGGCCTCCGGCCCGCGCGCGGCGGCCTGCAGCGCCAGCCTGCGGATGCTCTCCACCGTGGTGCCGAGGGCCTCGTGCATTCCCGTCTGCCGCTCCGCGTTCCTTTCCTGCAGACGGGAAAGGTCGGTGAGGGTGGCGAACGACTCGGCAAGCTGCAGCGAGAGCTTTTCCAGCGCCGTCTCGTCCTCCACCGCGGGGACGGTGGCGGGGAGCAGCTCGGCCACGGTGAACCGCTCCAGCTCGTCGTAGAAGGCGGACTGGGCCCGCACCAGCAGAAAGTTGAGCGCGGAAACCACGATGGCGCAGAACAGGCCGACCAGCGTGGTCACGAACGCCGTCTTCTTGCTGGCGATGATGCTGCCCAGGCTGGCGCTGGCCTGGGCGAACCCGTCCGCGGCGGGCGCGCCGTCCCCCGGCATGACGCCCTGCATCTGCAGCAGCATCATGCACAGGCCGATGAAGGTGCCCAGCATGCCGCCCATGGTGCACAGGTCCACGGCGTAGCCAGGGAACGCCAGACCGGACCTGGCGTTTTCGCGCATGACCGTCATCTGCTGCAGCGCCTCCACCTGCACCCGCACCCGCGCCTGCTTCATGCGGGCAAGCTCCGCCAGCCGGTCGCCGATGATGGACCTCCTGTCCACGCGCTCGCACAGCGAGTGCACGTCCACCGGCGCGGGCGTACGGGGCTCCTTCCCCTCCTGCGCTTCCGCTTCCGCCTGCGCCTGGTCGCGCTGCAGTGCTTCGCGAAGCTCCGTGCGCACCGCCTTGAGCGCGCCCATCTCGCGGTGCGCATACCGCTGCCGGTGCCGCATGGCGATCCACCCCGCCACCGCGCCCAGCCCCAGCAGCAGCAGCGTGAACAGCCGGCCCAGGCCGCTGTTACCCTGCCAGACCAGGTAGAGAAATCCGTGTTCAGTCATGGAAAGTCATCCGCTGGATTGTCGGTAATCCGCCGCCTCAGCCACCGTGCGTGCGCGTGCCGACGATCGAGATCGTGCTGCGGTCGACGCCCTTCGCGGTGAGGTCCTGGTGCACCGGTCCGCCGCGGACGCCGCCCTTGCCGTTGTGGTCGTGCCCGATCATCTCCATCCGCGAGTCCGACACGTGCTCGGTGTGGGCACGCTGGCGGACCTCGCCCGCGCCCGCGCCTTCCGCCCCCGACGTGCTCGCGGACGGCACCCGCAGCGGCCGCCGGTCCGCGCCGAACTGCTTGCGCAGCACCGGCACCGCCGCCTCGTCGCTGCCGTCCAGCTCCAGCTGGTTCACCGCGAGGTCGAACGCCTGCTGCACGCCCGCGCCGGACGCCAGGGCGGTGTAGAAGGCCTGCGAGAAGGTGATGGCGGCCTCGTCGGTGACGGCGTGGTTGGTGCCGATCACGTAGTCCACCATGTCGCGCAGCTCCTCGACGATGGGGTGCGTGTGGCAGGCGTTCAGGACCACGACGCGCACCCCGCTGTCCAGCAGGTCGAACAGCTTGCCCAGTGCCGCCCTGTGCACCGCCGTGGGATTCCCCGCCGCGTCGCTCAGGTAGAGGACGCCGCCCTTGCCGCCGTGCCCGGAGAAGTGGACGATGTCGGGTTGGTAGTCCAGCAGGGCGAGCTGCAGGTCGCGCGGGCGCGTGGAGAAGTGCGACTCCAGCTCCAGTGTGTCGTGTGCCTTCCCCCGCATCAGAGCGCGCCGGATCGCGCGCATCTCCGCTTCCAGCTCCAGCTTTGCGCGGTCCCGGAACGGGTCGGCGGCCAGGAACAGCACTTTGATCTTGTCAGGCATCGGGGTCTCCGGGGTTGGTTTCGCGCTCCGGCTTGTGCCGAACATCTGTCGGACGGGCGGCTCCGGTTTCCCCCGCGAGGCAGCGACGCCGTTCCCAGAGTCGGGGCGGCGGTCTGAGTGTAGAGCGGTAGTTGATAGGCAGCACTGCGGATCGTGCCCAGTTGCATTCTCGCCGTGCACGACGCTGCCCTGGTGCGCGACGAACGGACGAAGGCGGGTCCTGTGGCTACGAAGTGAGACGCCTGCGGCGGGTGGTGATCGATCCCAACAGGGTCGGCATCCTCTGGGCCGATGATGATGACCGACCGCGACGATCGGCACACCATATCGCGCAGCGACTGCGAGCCCGCGCGGCTGGCTACCACCTCGCATCCGTCGGCGAAGCGGACGGACAGGCGCTGCTGGTCGTACTGGCGGATGGCGGAAGAGTGGTCCAGGTTCACGATGTGCCCCTGCGCACCCGCGAGACCCGTCCGCCTTATCGGAGACTCCCTTGACCCTTTCTCGGATCACAGCGTGCCTGGCCTTCTCCGCCGCGCTTTCGACGTCCGCGGCGGCGCAGTCCGGCACGGCCCCGCCGGACCTCATTCTGACCGGAGGAAAGGTCTTCACCGCGGATTCCACGCGCCCGTGGGCCCAGGCGCTCGCCATCCGCGGCGAGCGCATCGTGGCGGTGGGCACCAGCGAGCAGGTGGAGCGGCTCGCCGGCCCGGCCACGCGCCGCATCGCGCTGGGCGGACGCGTGGTCATCCCCGGCATCAACGACGCGCACGAGCACGTGCCGGACGTCGCGCTGGCCGGCGCGTTCCGCACCGGCCCCTCGCCCACGCCGAATCCCGAGCTTGGGCCGGTGCTCGACTCGATCCGCGCGCTCGCCGCCCGCACGCCGCCGGGAACGTGGATCCAGACCACCATAGGCCTGCGGTTGCTGAACGACCCGGCCGCACGCCGGACCGCGCTGGATTCCGCGGCGCCGCATCACCCGGTGCTGCTGTGGACGTGGTGGGGGCACGGCGCCGTGGCCAGCGGCACCGCGCTGCGCATGCTGGGGATCGCGGACGGCGCGCCCGATCCGCCGGGCGGGTGGTACGAGCGCGACGCCGCGGGGCGGCTTACGGGACGCATGGACGAGTACGCCGAGTATGGCGCGCTCCGCCGGCTGTACTCGTTCCTCCCCGACACCGCGCTCGTGTCCAGCTTGCGCCGCTTCGCGGACGAGTCGCTGCGGATGGGCGTGACCAGCGTGCAGAACATGGCGAGCAACGCCGAGCCCGCCCAGACGCTGCGGGTGTTCCGCGCGGCGGCACTCCCCATCCGCGTGCGGCTCATCCGCTGGCCTGTTCCCTCGGCCGCCGATCGCCTGGAGCGGGAGTGGGACGCGGCCGATCCGCACCCGGCGCCGAGGGTAACGGTTTCCGGGCGCAAGTGGGTGATCGACGGCACGCCGATCGAGGAGCTGGCGCTGAGCCGCACTCCGTATCCGGGCCGCCCCGGATGGTACGGCCGCCTGAACTTTCCGCCGGACACTTTGCGCTCCATCCTTGCCGAGGCACTGCGTCCCGGCGCGCCGCAACTTCACCTGCACGTGGTGGGCGACAGCGCGACGAAGCTGGTGCTGGCGGAAATGGAGGCGCTCGCGCCGGCTTCGGCGTGGCGGACGCGCCGGGTGCGCATCGAGCACGGGCGCGGCATCTCGGGCACGCAGGTGGACCGCGCCCGGCGGCTGGGAATCATCATCGCCCAGCCACGGGCGGGCGCGCCGCTCGCAACGTGGCGCGCGGCCGGCATTCCGCTGGCCTACGGATCGGATGGGATAGCGAGCCCCTTCCACAACCTGATGGTGGCCACGTCTCCGTCCGACGCCCGGGAGGCGCTCTCGCGGGAGCAGGCGCTGACCATGTACACGCTGGGCTCGGCGTACGCGGAATTCGCCGAACGCGACAAGGGCAGGCTCGTGCCGGGAATGCTTGCGGACCTGGCCGTCCTGTCCCAGGACATCTTTGCGGTTCCCGCCGAGGCGCTCCCCCAGACCGTGAGCGTGCTGACCATCGTCGGGGGCCGCGTGGCGTATCGGGCAGCCGACTTCCCGGCGGCGCCGTAAGCCGCGCGGATCAACCGGGCTGGCATGCCGGAATCCGCCGTGCGGTCGGGTTTCGCATACCCACTCCTTACCGCTGGAAATGCCTGAGCTATCCCGGCACAGCGGAGCGGCCGATCAGCGCACCATCTCGCGTAGAGATTGTGAGCCGGAGCGGCTGGCCACCACCTCCGAGCCGTCGGCGAAGCGGATGGACAGGCGCCGCTCGTCGTACGGGCGGATGGCGGAAACGTGGTCCAGGTTCACGATGTGCGCCCGGTGCACGCGGCGGAAGCTCGCCGGGTCCAGCCGCCGCTCCAGCTCGTTCAGGCTGATGTCGGCCAGCACCTGGCCGGCGCCGGTGCACAGCGTCACGTAGTCGCCCGCGCCCTCGATGCGGTGCACGTCGCGCATGCTCACGGGCACCATCTCGCCCTTGCGGCGCACGAACAGCCGCTCCAGGTACGGCTCCGCCGCGGCGGCGGGAGCGGGCGGGGCGGCCAGGCGGCGCGCCACCCGGTCCACCGCCGCCTGGAAGCGCGTCCATCCGAACGGCTTCACCAGGTAGTCGTACGCCTCCACCTCGAACGCGCGCAGGGCATACTCCGGGTACGCGGTCGTGAACACCGGCGCGGGGCGGTGCGCGGCGCGCTCCAGCACCTCCAGCCCGGTGCACTCCGGCATCTGCACGTCCAGGAACACCACGTCGGGCGCCAGCCGGTCGATCAGCTCCACCGCGGCAGTCCCGCTCTCCGCCTCGCCCACCAGCACCAGGCGCGGGTCGCGCTCCACGAAGCGCCGCAACCGCTGCCGGGCCAGCGGCTCATCCTCCGCCACGACGGTCCGCAGCGCCATCGCGCTCACCCCTGCCCCGCCGCCGCCAGCGCCGGCGCGCCGGCCGGGAGCGCGAGCGCGATGCGGAACCCCGCCCCCGGCGCCGTGGTGATCCGCATCTGCCCCGCATCCCCGTAGCGCGCCTCCAATCGCCCGCGCACCAGCCGCAGCCCGGCGCCCGGTGCCCGCTCCACCTGTTCGGGGATCGCGCCGGGTCCGTCATCCTCCACCGACAGCTGAAGTTCGCTGCCCTCCCGCGCGGCGCGGATGCGAATGGAGGTGGGCGCCACGCGCATCGACGCCGCGTGCTTCACCGCGTTCTCCACCAGCGGCTGCAGCACGAACGAGGGCACGGTGCAACGCAGGGCGTCGTCATCCACGTCGAGCTCGGCGTGCAGGCGCGTGCCCAGGCGAAGCTGCTCGATCCACAGGTAGTCGCGCACGAGCTGGATCTCCTCGTCCAGCGGCACGTCGTCGGCCGCGCTGCGGCGAACGTCGCAGGTGCGGTGCAGCAGCGCGCCGAACCGCTCGATGGCCTCCTCGGCCCGCCCGTCGCCCGCGCTCACCAGCTCCAGCAGGGAGTGCAGGGTGTTGAACATGAAGTGCGGGTTGATCTGCGCGCGGAGCGCCTGCATCTCCGCGCGTGCATGCAGCGCCTCGGCCCGCGCGGTGCGCGCTTCCTGCTCGCGGAGGCGGCCACCCACCTCGCTCACGTAGCGCACGGCCGCGATGGTCACGTACAGAAGCACGCCCGCGCCCAGCTGCCAGCGAAGCTCCTCGAAGGTGAGCACGGCCACCCGCGCGCGCCACGACCACAGCGAATCCACGATCGTGCGCATGGCCAGCATCAAGCCGCACCACGCCAGCGAATAGGCGATGGCGAGCACGGCATGGATCCCCAGGAACGCGCCCGAGCCGCGGCTGCCCCAGGGGATCCTCGCGCACGCGTACACCGCGCCGATGCCGGCCAGCGCGGCCGGAACCGTGTTCTGCAGCGCCAGCGTGAAGCTTTCCAGCGCGTTGCCGCCGCCGGCCATGATGGCGCCGAAGTACGCGGCGAGCATGGGGAGCCACGCCGCCGCGTACAGCGTCCAGCGTCGCCGGCCGGAGCCGGCGGTCAGTGCATCGGTCATGTGGATCAGGGGGCGGGTACGCGCAGGGCCTGGGCGGCGGCTCGGAACAGCGCCGCCTCGTCCGCCGGCGGAGCCGCGACGTTGGGCGCCACGCCGTTGCCTTCCAGGCGGCGGCCGGCGGCGGTGCGGTAGTCCATCGCGGGAAATCGAAGCCGCCACCCGGGCGCCACCATCACGTCGGCGGAGGAGAGCATGGCGCCCGCCGTGCGCTCGCCCACGACGACGGCGCCGCGCGCCTCCTGGAGCACGGCGGCCACCGCCTCCGCGGCGCTCCCGGTACCCTTGTCGGTCAGCACCGCGACGCGCCCCGCGTACGTCCGCTCGAGCCCGCCGCCGATGTACAGCATCGCGGCGCCGCCAGCGGCTCCCACCGCTTCCGCCAGCCTCTCGCCGGGCACCGAGCCGTCGGTGGGCAGCGCGGGCACCCTGCCGGCGTCCAGCGCGCCCGCGGTGCGCATCCCCCCGGCTGTCATACCCGCCGCGAACGACGAAGTAGCCGGCGGGCATGGGGCTGGCGCTCAGGTGCTGCCCCAGGCGGTAGGCCAGGTCCACCGAGCCGCCCTCGTTTCCGCGCAGGTCGATGACGATGGCCGGCAGCGCCGCCATCGCGGCGAACGCGCTGTCCAACCGCGCCACCTCTGGCACCAGCGCCGCCCCCGACGGGTTGAAGCTCTCGATGCGCAGGTAGCCCAGCGACGGCGAAAGCACCCGCCAGCTCACGGACGGCCTGGCCGCCGGCGCAGGTGCAGCCGCCGTGCTTGCCGCCGATGGCCGCGGCAGGCGGACGACGGGGACGAAATTCAGGTGCGACGTGCGCAGTGCGCGAAGCAGCCCGGCGATGACCGCGTACGCCTCGGCGTCGGTGCGGGCAGCGGCGACGCGCGGGCGTGCCTCGGCCACGAGCCGGTTCCAGTTCGCGCCGTTGTACCCGGGATCATAGAAGTTGCGTACGAGCACCGCCACGACACTGTCGAACACCGCCGTCCCGGTCAACGGCGCCAGCGCCTCGCGCGGCAGGCGCATGCCCGTTGCCGCCACGGGCGCCTGGCCGGCCCCGCTCCAGGTGCCCCGCAGGGAATCGCCGCGAACCGCCACGTCCAGCGCGAACTCGCGGCCGCGCGCCTTCCCGCGGGCCACGAACCCCGAATCCGTACGCGCGGCCGAGGCGGGCACGACGGTCTGCGACCACGAGAAGGAGCCGGGCGTGAGCACGCCGCCGCGCTCGTCCATCGACAGCACCACCGTGAGCGGCTGCGGCGCGGCTACGCGCACCAGCCAGTTGCCCGCGACCTCAGGCGGCCCCTGCGCGGGGGCGGCGGACGCCAGCGCGGCCGTGAGCAGGAGCAGGGGAATTAGCAGACGACTGCGAGTGTGCATCATCGACCAAACGGTTGCGGGGAACGGAACAGCCACGTCCGCCAACAGTGGCGTGTCCCCGCGCCGTGTCCAAACGTCGTTCGCCCAACCGGCCGGCCGCGCGTCCGACCGGGCCGTATCGTCGGCGGATGGCGGGCCTCACCTCCGTGTTGCCAGAGTCAGGTCGGATCTGCGCGGACGGTGCCCGCCCAGGTGCCCTGCGCGAAAAGCGTGTCGCCGGGATCGTCGGTGACGCGGAACCAGCGCTGGCCGTCGGCGTCGCCCACCCAGAGGCGGGCGTGGGCCGGGAGCGGGAGCGGGGCGCGGAACGCGATGCGCATGCGGCGGAGCGCGGTTGGGTCGCCCCCCAACGGACCTTCGACAAGGGCGTGCGCCGCCATCGCCGCGGTGCAGAAGCCGTGCAGGATGGGGCGCTTGAAGCCGAAGGGACGCGCAGTCCAGCCCCACAGGTGGATCGGGTTGTAGTCGCCCGAGGCGCGCGCGAACCGCCGACCGGCGCCGCCGCCCAGCACCCAGCTCGCGAGCGGCTCCCATGTTTGGGGCCCCTCCGCGGCGGGGTCGCGCCGGGTCGGGTCGTCGGTGCGGGGCTCCTGCGGCGCGCGGGTGCGGGCCAGGAAGACGGCGGTGCTCTGGGAGCATAGCTGGCCGGTGGCCGTCCAGTTGCGCGCGGTTACCGTCAGCCGCAACCCGCGGCTCACCCGCTCGGCGCGCTCCAGTTCCACGCGGCAGCGCACCGTGTCGTCACGGCGGATGGGCCGCAGGCAGAGGATCTCGCTCTCCAGGTGCACCACGCCGCCCACCGGGAGCGGGCGGTCCAGCCCGGCGAAGAGCTCCAGGCACCGCTCCGTCTCCCACGTCGTGGGGAAGAGCGGGGGAAGCGGCGCGCCTTCGCCCTGAAGCGCGGCAATGTCCGCTCCCTCGGTGGCGCGGAGGTAGCGCTCCACCGACGCTGCATCCGCAAACACTCCGGTGCGCTCGACGGCCGGTTTGCGGCGCGGCGCCTCCAGCGGCGGCTCCGGCTCGTTGCGCGCCATCAAGCCGCGCGCAGCCAGCCGCAGCGCCGCGCCGATCTGGGAAGCAGAACTTAGGATTGGCATCGTGGATCGAGTGCGTTCTGAAACGAGACCGCCGCGAGCGAAGAATGGCAAGCGCTTAGAAGAACAAGTCTATCCATCTTCGCC
The DNA here is from genome assembly GCA_036389135.1 of Longimicrobium sp. Taxonomy (NCBI): domain Bacteria; kingdom Pseudomonadati; phylum Gemmatimonadota; class Longimicrobiia; order Longimicrobiales; family Longimicrobiaceae; genus Longimicrobium; species Longimicrobium sp. Next base: position 38,519 of record DASVQP010000120.1, on the reverse strand, counting down.
TCTATAGCAGTCTGTTCGTAGATCAACGTTCCCAGGGATCCCGCATCAAGGCAGGATCGGCCAACTGGGATCGAGCCTCTTGATATCCTTTTCGAAGCTGTCGATCTCGTCTACCGAAAGATGTGGAAGGGACGCGAAAAGATCTCGCAATCCCTCCAGGGTACATCCCCGGGGCAGAGGCCGGGGTTCGGCGGCTCGATCAGTCATCGGACTACCCATATCGTTTTCCGTAGAAGTGGCACGCTTCCCCTCAATCAACCGGCGGAACCAATCACCTGCACTGCGACCGTCCTCTCGCGCGGGCCGTCCCACTCGCACAGGTAGATGCCCTGCCAGCGGCCGAGGAGGGGGCGACCGTCGTGGACGATGAGGGTGAGCGAAGGGCCGAGGAGGGAGGTCTTCACGTGGCTATCGCTGTTCCCCTCTGCGTGCCGGTAGTACGGCTCGGTGGCGGGGACGATCTCGTCCATCTTGCGCAGGACGTCGTGCACCACGTCCGGATCGGCGTTCTCGTTGACGGTTAGCGCGGCGGTCGTGTGGAGACTCTGCGCGACGACGATCCCCTCGCGCACGCCGGTGCGGCGGACGGCTGCTTCCACCTGCGCGGTGATCTCGACCAACGCGTTGCGCTCGCCGGTGCGGACGCGGATCTCTTCCATTGCTTGATGTGGATGCGAAGGGTGCCCGGCTATTCCGGCCACGCCTCGGGGTCGTCGAGCACCTTGTACCCGCCGCGCTTCCAGGCCAGGTCGATGGGCTCGGCGAACCAGACGGCCTGCCCGGCGGAGGTGACGTATCCAAGCAGGTCGTTGGCCGGCGTCACGATGAACCCGACCGCTTCGCCGTCCGCGAGGTCCAGGAACAGCTCCCGGGGTACCGCGAAGTCCATCTCCCGCACCGGCTCCGCCAGCACGGGCTGGGCATCCGGCCGAAGCGCCACGCGAGTGTCGATGCGGGCGTCTACCATCCACTTGGCGAAGTGGGCGATCTCCACGCGGTTCTCCGCGTTGGAGGGCCCTTCGTTGGCGTCCCAGACTTTCCTCCACATGCGCCGCCCCACGATTCGCCCCACGAAGACCAGGGGGTCCCCCGTCGTGGTCGGGCGGACGACGACGGCGTAGTAAAGGCCCGCGAGGAGCCCCAGGGCCACGCCGATGGGGGGCGCGAATGGAAGCGTCGCCAGCGCGGCGCCACCGACCACCACGCCGGTGCGGCGGTAGCTGGGGAGCGCGGCCCGGGTCCGCGCCCGCGCCTCCCTGGCGATGGCGCTCCAGTCTGCGTCGATGAGTTCCAACCGGTCGGCGGGATCCATTTGCAGGCTCCTGAGGCACGAGGACGCCGAAAGCGGCCAACCAGTGCGCCGCCGGTCAGTTCATCATGGGATCGCTGGCCGTGGCCTGCACCAGGAATGGGGTGTCGTACGGCTCCGCACCGCCGATGCTCACGGAGAAGCGGTACATCCCCTCAGCGGGAAACTGCACGCCGACCATCGAAAAGACCTGGTTGGCGGTGGCGAACTCGCCCGGCGGGACGGCGGGGGCCATGATCTCGCCGACCGCCTCGAACATCGCGGTACCATCCTGGTCCAGCAGGCGCACCTCGACGGGGAAGGTGCGCCCCGCGTCGCCGAACTCCATCTGCACGCGGAAGGCGAAGACCATCCGCGGGTGGATGACGGGGAAGTTCGCGGCGTTGATACGGTCGAAGATGCCCAGCACGTTCAGCTTCCCTTCCTGCGACACGTTGGCTTCATCCGCCAGGAAGGCGAGAGAGATGTTCATCGGGTCCCTTCCGGCCGCGCCGGGCATGGAGTGTCTTTTCCGTGGATCCAGAGCGACGCCACCTTCACCTCGTCGCGGATCGAGTCGGGCTGCGCGGCGGCGCCCGCGGTGTCGGCCGGCGCCAGTCCGAAGCTGACCCCCGGCGCGTTGGGCGACCAGAGCGCGAGGCGCCCTTCGGCCTCCAGTGCACAGAGCCGGCCGTAGCGGCTGCGCAGGTCGCCCAGCGTGGAGCCGATCCCCACGCCCACCGCCGTGCGCACCTCGGGCGAGACCGCCACGATGCGCACCACGCTGTCCCCCGCGAGCTGCGCCACCACCGCGCGCCCGGCCAGCGAGACGAGGAGCCCCTTCTCCGCCACCCCCTCGGCCTCCCAGGCGGTGTCGCGCGCCTCGGGGCAGGCCGCGCGGAGGGCGGCGGACTTCATCCCCAGCCGCACCGGGCCGATGCCGTAGCGCTGCGCCGGCGACGATCCCGCCGTGGCGCACCCGCCTGCCGCCCGCTCGGAACCGGGACGAATCCGGATGGTGTCCTGCCGCGGAGCCGCGAGCGGCGCCCCCGCGCGCGAAAGGAGCGACACGCGCACCGGATAGACGGGCGTCGTCGCGGCGGCAGCCGCCGGTGCGGGCGGGGTGCGGACGGCCTGGCGCACCTCCACCGCGGCCCCCTGCGCCACCGTCCCCAGCTCCCACGTAACGCGCGTCTCGCCGCCGGCCGAGTCGATGGCGGGAGCGCCCGGCGTGCCGGCCGGCGCCGCGACGGCGCCTACCGCACCCTGCATTACGAGCTGGATGCGCGCGCCCTCGATGGGCGTGGCGGTGCGGTTGGTGAGGGCGACCACGATCGTGTCCTCCTGGTTCCACGCCATCGGCTCGGGGACGGCGAGCGTGACCACGGCCCCGGGCGCGCTCGTCGTGTCCACCACCGTCTGCACCTCGGGGGCGTCCGTGCGGTCGCCGCGGCACGCCGCCAGGGCCAGCGCCGCCCCCATCACCCACCCCGATATCCTGCCCGTACGTCCCCTCATCCGGTCTCACGCGTGTGGGAAAGATGCGCCGGCCGCGGACGCGGTTTTGCGTGGCGGCGGCCCGGCTCTATTTTGTCGTGCGCGCCGCTCCGGCGCGAGGGCGGCGCGTTCACCACTGCGACACGGGTACGATGGCCCAGGTCAACCAGGACAACCCCACGCTCAACCGCGCGGCGCGCACCGGCACCCCCACCGAGGACGAGCGGCTCCTCGAGTCGCCCGCTCAGGCGCCGGCGCGGGCGGGCGACTTCGTGCACACGGACCCCTGGCGGGTCTTCCGCATCATGGGCGAGTTCGTGGAGGGGTTCGACGCGCTGGCCAACCTGGGCCCCGCCGTCACCATCTTCGGCTCCGCGCGCGTGAAGCCGGACCACGAGCAGTACGCCCTCGCCCGCGAGACGGCGCGGCTTCTGGGCGAGGCGAGCTTCACCATCCTCACCGGCGGCGGCCCGGGGATCATGGAAGCGGCCAACGCCGGCGCGCGCGACGCGGGTGTGATGTCGGTGGGGTGCAACATCGAGCTCCCCTTCGAGCAGCACGTCAATCCGTACGTGGACGTCGCCATCAACTTCCGGTACTTCTTCGTCCGCAAGACGATGTTCGTCAAGTACGCGGAGGCGTTCGTCATCTTCCCCGGCGGCTTCGGCACGCTGGACGAGCTGTTCGAGGCGCTGACGCTGATCCAGACCGACAAGGTCCGCGACTTCCCGGTGATCCTCTTCGGCCGCTCGTACTGGCAGGGCCTTCTCGACTGGATCGAGGGAACCCTGCTGGCCGAGGGAAAGATTTCGCCGGAGGACCTCCGCCTCATGGTCGTTACCGACTCGCCCGCGGAGGTCGCGCGGATCATCGTCGACTGCCACAAACGCAACTGCGCGGCCGCGGAAGAGAAGAGCGTGCGGAAGGAAGTGCGGCCAAAAGCGGAGGGCGCGGCGCCGGCCAGCCCGGAGAAGCACGACGGGGAGTAAAAGAAGTGCTAAGTGCTAAGTGCTAAGTGCTAAGTGCTAAGTGCTAAGTGCTAAGTGCTGGGTGCTGAGCGGTGGGGAGGGATTTGAGTGCGTTCGAGGGACGTCCGGAGAGCGGCGAGCATCCGGGCTACCTCAGTGCAGCGGGTGTTCAACGACCGATGATCAGCTTCGGTGAGGTAATCGAGATCCCGGGCGAGATAGAGCTGGCTCTGCACCTCGGCGAGAGAGCCCCGGGCAATCGTGACGAAACGGCGGACTTCGGGTCGGCTGTAGCGCCCGAATCCCTCGGCGATGTTCGACATCACGGACACGGCCGCGCGCCTGACCTGGTCGCGCAGCCCAAAGTCGCGCGCAAAGCTGCCGGTCCCGGTGATCTGGTATACGGCAACGGCCAGGCTTCGTGATTTCTGCCACACCAGAAGATCCTCAAAACGGGTGATCTTCATCGTTTCCTTACGGGAGGGCTCCAAACGCGCTCTCCTCAAGATGTACGATCTGTCCTGCGTGCACCAGGCCCCAGGACTTAGCACTTAGCACTTAGGACTAGAGGACATGTCCAAAAGCAAATTCCTGAGCGGCAAGCGCATCGAGCCCACGCGGATCGGGCCGGGGCTGAGCGTGTCCGAGCTGGTGGACGGGACGTTCCAGGCGTACAACGCGGCGCGGCTTCGGGAGGGGTGCCACCTTCTCACGAAGAAGATGCTGGAGGAGGACGTCACCGTCGGGCTTACGATGACGGGGGCGCTGACGCCGGCGGGGCTCGGGATGAGCTCCGTGATCCCGCTGATCGAGGCCGGGTTCGTCGACTGGATCATCTCCACCGGCGCCAACCTGTACCACGACACGCACTTCGGCATCGGTCTGGAGCTGCGCCAGGGGAGCGCGCAGATCTCCGACACCGTGCTGCGCGAGGAGGAGGTCGTACGCATCTACGACATCTTCTTCGACTACTCGGTGCTGCTGGACACGGACGCGTTCTTCCGCCAGATCATCACCGGCCCCGAGTTCCAGCGTGCAATGTCGTCCGCCGAGTTCCACTACCTGTGCGGCAAGTACGTGGCCGCGCGCGAGGAGGAGCTGGGGATCGGGCGCAAGTCGCTGCTGGCGGCGGCGTACGAGCACGCGGTGCCCATCTACACCTCGTCCCCCGGCGACTCGTCGATCGGGATGAACGTGGCGGCCAAGGCGCTGCAGGGAAACAAACTGATGTTCGACGTCAACGCGGACGTCAACGAGACCGCCTCCATCGTCCTGGACGCCAAGCGCGGCGGCGGCAAGTCGGCGATCTGGATTCTGGGCGGCGGGAGCCCCAAGAACTTCGCCCTGCAGACGGAGCCGCAGATCCAGGAGGTGATGGGGATCGACGAGCGCGGCCACGACTATTTCCTCCAGATCACCGACGCGCGCCCCGACACCGGCGGCCTCTCCGGCGCCACCCCCGCCGAGGCCGTATCGTGGGGGAAGATCGACCCCGAGCGCCTTCCCGACGCCGTGGTGTGCTACGTCGACTCCACGGTGGCGCTCCCCATCCTGGCCGCATACGCACTCGACCAGCACGCGCCGCGCACCCCCAGGCGCCTCTTCGACCGCCGCGAGCAGATGATGCAGCGCATCCGCGACGAGTACCAGAAGTCCTCGCGCAACGAAGCCGCGCAGGAGACGGCGCGCGAGCACGCCGTGCACGAAGGAAGCATGCTGGACCGGGACCGGTAGGCGCCGATGATGCCTGTTGCCGAGCTGCTCCGGTCGCTGGAAGGGCGGGAGTGGACAGACGAGCGCGGCGAGGTCGTGCGCGTGCGGTTCGCGCCGCCGCTGTCGGAAGCGGAGATCGACGAGCTGGAGGCGGAGTGGGGCATGCCGGTTCCGGCAGCCGCCCGCGACGTGCTGCGCGTAACGCAGGTAGTCGAGGGTGTGCCGCTGCTGGACTCGGTGAACTTCGCCGGCAACTGGCATCGCGACGTGCTGGAGGCGCTTTTCCCGTATACGCTGCCCATCGCCACGGACGGGTACGGCAACTTCTGGAGCGTGGACGTCGTGCCGGGTTCGGGCGTGTTCGGGCCCGTCTACTACGTCTGCCACGATGGGGGCGTTGTCATCTACCAGTGCGCGGACGTCGCCGCGTTCATCGAGGGCATGATCGAGCTGGTGGAGCCGCCCCACCAGGGACCGCTGTATCTCGTCCAGAAGGGGCTGCCCCTCACCGAGGACGACCAGGACTACGGAAACCGTACACGGGGCGAGGTTGGGATGGAGCTGGAGGAGGCGCTCGCCTCTGACGACGAGGTCCTGCGCGCGTTCGCGGAATCGCTTCCCCCCGAGGTCGGCTGGATCGCCGACATGCGAAACGCGCGAATGGGCCAGGGGTTCGTGACCCACGACCCCGAGGAGTTCATCCGCCACCCGTCGGAGCACCTGTTCGCCCGGCTCTACGTCTGAGCTCACGAGCGCCTGGAGACTTTGTAGCCCGGCGCCCACTTACGCACTTATCGCATGGCAACCGCTGAGCACGACCTCCTCATCCGCACCCGTCGCGACCTTCACCGGCACCCGGAGCTCGGCTTCCAGGAGCACCGCACGGCTGGCATCGTGGCGGAGCGGCTGCGCGCCGCGGGTTACGAGGTGCAGACCGGAGTGGCCGAGACGGGCGTGGTCGGCACGCTACACGGCGGCGCGGGTGAGGGGCCCACGCTCCTGCTGCGCGCGGACATGGACGCGCTCCCCATAGAGGAGGAGTGCGCGCACGACTTCATTTCCACGCACGCGGGGGTGATGCACGCCTGCGGGCACGATGCGCACGTCGCCATCGGGCTGGCGGTGGCGGAGAGGCTGGCGCGCACGCGCGGCGAGTGGGGCGGCACCGTGCGCTACGTCTTCCAGCCCGCCGAGGAGGGGGGCGGCGGTGCGCTGCGCATGGTGGAGGAGGGGGTGCTGGAGGGGGTGGACGCCGCGCTGGGGCTGCACGTGTGGCTGGGAATGGAGAGCGGCGTGGTCGGCGTGGTGCCGGGGCCGTTCATGGCGTCGGCGGGGTCGTTCGAGATCACGTTGCGCGGGCGCGGCGGGCACGGCGCCCTCCCTCACGAGACGATCGATGCCGTGATGGTGGGGAGCCAGGTGGTGGTGGCGCTGCAGAGCATCGTCTCGCGCAACGTGTCGCCGCTGGATTCGGCGGTGGTGTCGGTGGGGACCTTCCAGGCCGGCACCGCGCAGAACGTGATCGCGGACACGGCGCGCCTCACCGGCACCGTTCGCGCCTTTGACGTGGACGCCTGCGCCGAGCTCCCGCGCCGCATCGAGCGCGTGGTGGCCGGCGTGTGCTCCGCCCTGGGCGCCGAATACGGCTTCGACTACGTGCAGGACACCCCGCCCACCATCAACGACCCCGCCCTCGCCGAAGCCGTACGCCTGGCTGCTCTCGAAGTCGTTGGCGCCGAGCGCGTGCGCACCGACCCCGACGTGCGCACGATGGCCTCCGAGGACTTCGGCGAGTTCCTGCTGCGCGTCCCGGGCTGCTACTTCTTCGTGGGCGCCCGCAACGAGGGACGCGGCGCCGTCCACCCGCACCACTCCCCCCGCTTCGACCTCTGCGAAGACTCGCTTCCCGTGGCGGTGGACGTGCTGGAGCGCGCCGCCCGGCGGGTGCTGGGGTAGAGTGCCCCCTCCCCCCGGCCCCCTCCCCCGCCAGCGGGGGCGCAGGGCGAGCGAGGGGGAGAACTACGCGCGGGGTGCCAATGCCCGCGTAGGGGCGCGATTCATCGCGCCCACCCTCCGCGCGCCTCGACCGCCGTCCAATCCACCAATCTCCGTAGGGGCCGCCCCGCGTGGCTGCCCGTGCCCCCCCGCGCCGCGCCGCTGCCCGGCCCCCCGCTTGCGTCGGACGCACGCGAGCACCGCGCATCCCTTCTACCGGCAGGCGGCCATGAACCTCAGACTCCTTCCCAAGCACCTGATCGGGCAGATCATCCGCGGGATTCGCGGGCGGCTGAGGCTGAGCCAGGCGTCGCTGGCCGAGCAGCTCGGCCTGGAGGGCGGCGAGGAAACCGTGCGCCGGTGGGAGACCGGTGAGGAGCAGCCCGACGGCAGCGTGCTCACCCGCCTCGCCACAATGGGGCTGGTCGACGTCCTCGTCTTCCACCAGCAGGAGGACACGGAGCACCTACCCCCCGGCGAGGCGGCGGAGCTGCAGGGAATCCTGCTGCGGATGGAGGCGCTCCTGGTGGAAGCGCGCGAGGTGGTGGAGCGGGCCGCGCGCCGCTCGCAGCCGGGCGTGCCGGCGCTGAGCGCGTCGGTCGAGGTGTCCGCCGAGGTGCGCCCACGCAAGGCCGCGAAGAAGGCACCCGGCCGAAAGAGCACCCGAGCAAAGAAGAATACAGCCGAGTGACGCGACGTCGATCGCCAAAAGAAAACGGCAGGGCTCACACAGAGACACGGAGCCACAGAGAGAAGAGCAAAAGGAAGTTCTCCCTTGCTCGTGGTTCCCTCTGCGCCCTCCGTGTGATGCTTTTATCTCCGCGACTTCGCGCCTCCGCGTGAGATGCAGATCAGCGGAATCCGCAACCCACACCAATACCCGTCCGTGACCCAGCTTCGCATCGCACAGCTCCTGGCCGTGGCCACGATCATCGCCGCGCCGCTCGCCGCGCAGGATGGGCCGCGCACCCACGCCGCCCGCCCCACCGCCGGACCCATCCGCGTGGAGGACGCCCGCTCGCGCCTGTACGTGCTGGCCGACGACTCCATGAAGGGGCGCCAGTCCGGCGAGCGCGGCAACGTGATGGCCACCGAGTTCATCGCCGCCGAGCTGCGCCGCGCGGGGCTGGAGCCGATGGGCGACAACGGCACCTTCTTCCAGACGATCCCGCTGGTGCGCAAGGGGCTGAACCCCGGCGCCGCGCTCTCGGTGGACGGCTCCGCGCTGCGCCTGTGGACCGATTGGGCGCCTCTTCCCACCACCGAAGATGTCTTCCCCTTCGCCCCCACCCTCGCCGCACTTGGCACGCAGGTGGTGTTCGGCGGGCGGATCGGGAGCGAGATGATCTCCGAGCAGCAGTCGCGCGGCAAGGTCGTCGTCCTCCTGCCGCCGCGCGGAGCGGGCGGACAGGGCGAGTACCGCTTCTGGCGCACGCAGAGCACCAACCCGTACCCCGCCGCCGCCGCGGTCGCCATCGCCTCGCTGGACATCTCGCCGCCCTCGATCCTGGAGTACGTGCAGGCGGAGCAGGCGGAGCTCGCGGACCCCGCCGCGGCTCCCGCGACAGGCGCGCCGGGGATGCTGGTGACGGTGGCGGTGGCGGAGCGCATGCTGGGTGCGGCGCCGGCCGGGCTGCGTCCGGGGGCGGCGGGGCGCGCGGTCAGCGGCACCTTCTCATTCGCGCCCCGGCCGCTGGACGCACCCTCCCGCAACGTCATCGCCGTGCTGCGCGGGAGCGACCCGCGGCTGCGCAACGAGTACGTGGTCATCAGCGCGCACAACGACCACGTCGGGCGGACGACGGTGCCGCTGGACCACGACTCGGTGCGCGCCTACAACCGGGTGCTGCGTCCCCAGGGCGCCAACGATCCCACTGGGACACCCACGCCGGCGCAGGCGTCCCGCATCCGCGCGCTGGCGGACAGCATGCGCCGGGCGCACGGTGGCAGGCGCCTCGACTCCGTCTTCAACGGCGCGGACGACGACGGCAGCGGCACCGTCGCGCTGCTGGAGATCGCGGAGGCGATGGCATCCGCGCGGCGGCCGCGGCGGTCGATTCTCTTCGTGTCGCACACGGCGGAGGAGTCGGGGCTGTATGGCTCGCAGCACTTCACCGATCATCCCACCGTGCCGCTCGGCTCCATCGTGGCGGCGCTGAACATGGACATGGTGGGGCGCGGCCGGGCGGAGGACATCCGCGGCGGCGGGCCGCGCTACATCCAGCTCATCGGGTCGCGGCGCCTCTCCACCCAGCTCGGCGCCACCATCGACTCGCTGAACGCCGCCCGCACGGAGCGGATGTCGATCGACTACTCCTTCGACGCGCCCCGTCACCCGCTGAACCGCTATTGCCGCAGCGACCACTTCATGTACGCGCGCTACGGCATCCCCATCACCTACTTGTCGCGCGGCTACCACGTGGATTACCACCAGGTGGGCGACGAGCCGCAGTACATCGACTACGACGGGCTGGTGCGCGTTGCCGGCTTCGTCCGCGACATTGCGTTCGCCGTGGCGGACCGCCCCGCGAGACTGGTGGTGGACGGCCCGAAGCAGGACCCCAACGCGCCCTGCCGCCAGTAGTGGACCTCATCCGCGGGCGCGGGACGCGAAGCTTCTCCGCGCCTCCGCGTGAGACAAGGGGTGCCGTTCGCCACGCCCAAGACGTTGTTGCGCGCGAGGATGCCCCCAACGGCGTCAAAAGTGCATGGCCCGTACTCCCCGGCACTCGCACTGGCCCGTTCAGAGCGGAATCGTGACGATGGAGGCGGGAAGTGCGTCACGAACATGCATCGGGGGCGAGGGTGTCACTCATGACACTTCCGGAGCGGTTTGGGGGATATTACTATCCCTCTCCCGCACAACTCAGCCCCGCACGCCATCCACGCCGCACCAGCGGCGACACTCTGGCCGCCGAGCGCCCGTGAGCCTCGCCTCCCCATCCCGAACGGTTATCCCAGGCGCCGACCTCGCGCGCCTGGTGCGCCTCGCTACCCGCCTGGTGGAGGCACCCGCCGCCTTCCTCTCGCTGGCGGACGGTACGACCGTGTCCGCGGGCACCGGGGACGACGATGCGTGGCGCACCCGCCGCGAGGCCCCGCTCGCGCGCACCCTGTGCGGGCACGTGGTGGCCGAGGGGCGCCCGCTGCGCATCACCGACGCGCGCACGCACGAGTACGTGGACGAGGACCCGGGCGTGTGGCTGGGCGAGGGCGGCTACCTGGGCGTCCCCATCCGCACCGCCGACGGCGACACGGCGGGATCGCTGTGCGTGGTGGACTCGCGCCCGCGCGCCTGGACCGACGACGACGTCTCGACGCTCGCGGGCGTGGCGGAGCTGGTGGCGCTCGCCCTTCCCGGCGCGGGGATGGAGCGCGCGGCGGCCGGCTTCGTGGGGGCGCTGGGAACCGCGCGCGGGCGGATGTCGCTGCGCGTGCTGGAGAAGGCGGTGGAGACGATGCAGGTCGGCATCACCATCACCGACCTGGAAGGGCGCATCCTCTACACCAATCCCGCCGAGGCGCGCATCCACGGCTACACGGTCGAAGAGCTGCGGGGCAAGCACGCCCGCATCTTCGCCCCGGAGGACCGCCACCAGCCCTTCCGCGCCCGCGAGACGGACGGGGTGGTGAGCTGGAGCCGCGAGACGGTGAACCTGCGCAAGGACGGCACCCCCTTCCCCGTGCTCCTGCGCTCGGACGTGGTGGTGGACTCGCGCGGGCGCCCGGCCGGCCTCGTCACCTGCTGCGAAGATCTCACCCAGCGCAAGGCGCTGGAGCGCAAGCTCCTCCACAACGCCTTCTACGACCAGCTCACCGGCCTCCCCAACCGCGGCCTCCTGATCCACCGCCTGGACCTGGCCGTGGAGCGCGCGCAGCGGGGTGACGGCGCGTTCGCGGTGATGGTGGCGGGTCTGGACCGCTTCAAGCGCGTCAACGACGGCCTCGGCCGCGAGGCGGGCGACGAGCTGCTCTGCGCCGTGGCCGAGCGGATCCGCGAGTGCATCCGCCCCGACTCCATGCTCGCGCGCATGGCCGGCGACGAGTTCGCCATCCTGCTGGACGGCGCCGAGGGCGTTGCCGACGCCGTCCGAGTAGCGCAGGGCGTGCAGGCGGCGCTCTCGGCCCCCTTCCACCTTGCCGGCGGCGAGGTGTTCACGGGCGCCAGCGTGGGAATCGCGCTGTCCATGACGGGCTACGCCAGGTCCGAGGACGTGCTGCGCGACGCCGCCATCGCCATGTACCGCGCCAAGGACCGCGACCAAGGCCAGTACCAGGTGTTCGACCTGGAGATGCACGGCCACGCGATGGACCGCCTGCGGCTCGAAGGCGACCTGCGCCGTGCCCTGGAGCGCGACGAGCTCACCGTCCACTACCAGCCGGTGGTGTCGCTGGAGACGGGGCGCATCGCCGGCTTCGAGGCGCTGGTGCGGTGGGAGCACCCGGAGCGCGGCACGGTCCTACCCGATGTCTTCATCCCCCTGGCCGAGGAGACGGGGCTGATCCTGCCGCTGGGGCTGTACGTGCTGGAGCAGGCGTGCGCCACCTTGAGGCGCTGGCAGGACCGCCCGGGCTGCGAGCGGCTGACGATGGCCGTCAACCTGTCCGCCCGCCAGTTCACCCACTCCGACGTGGCGGCGCGCGTGGGCGAGGCGCTGCGCCGCTCCGGGATCGCGCCGGGCACGCTCAAGCTGGAGATCACCGAGAGCATCGTCCTACAGCTCACCGCCGAAGTCGCCGAGACGATGCGCCGCCTCAAGGAGTTCGGGGTGCAGCTCTACCTGGACGATTTCGGCACGGGGTACTCGTCGCTCTCGTACCTGCACCGCATCCCGCTGGATGCCATCAAGATCGACCGCTCCTTCCTGGGCCCCGACGCGGGCGCCGAGAGCCCGCACCTGGTGCGCACCATCGTGGCCATGGCGCACGCCCTGGGCGTCGCCGTCGTCACCGAGGGCGTGGAGCGCGAAGACACCCTCGCCGACCTGCGCCGCCTGGGCTGCCAGTACGCCCAGGGCTACCTCTTCTCCCCCCCTCTGGACGAAGCCGCCGCCGGCACCTTTCTCGCCGCCGACCAGTGCTGGTGAGCCGGGAACCTGATTCGCTTTCGCGCGTATCTTCCCTATAGGATCGTAGCTCGTGAAGCACCCAGGGGAGGATCGGATGGCGGCACTGGAGGAGGAGATTCTCGCGCGGCTGGCGAAGCTGAGCCCCGCCCGGCAGCAGGCCCTCCTGGACTACGCGCGCGAGTTGAACGGCGACCCGCCCCGCGCAGATACAGAGGCGCCTGTCGTCGCCGATGGAACCGCTCGCGCGTTCAGGGACGCGATCGCGTCTGGTCGCCTCCCATCCGAAGGCAAGCCGGTGGGCGTTCCGGGTGAGGCCCTCGAGTCCTTCTTCGGAATCTGGACGCCGGAAGAGGGAGCGGAGATGTGGAAGGCGATCGAGGAGGAGTGCAGGCGCGTGGATCCGGATGGCTGGTGAGCTTCTTTTGGACACCAGCATCCTCGTAGACGTCCTCGCCGGTAGCCGCGAAGCCCAGAGCGTCGTCTCAGGCTCCACGCGGGCTTACGTGCCGAGTATCGCGATGGGGGAGCTGTTCTTCGGTGCGGAGCGGGCGAACCGGCGTACTGCCGAGCTCGCGCGTGTCCAACGGTTCGCCATCATCAACGAGGTGCTCCCCTGCGATCTGGTGACCGCGCGCTTCTACGGTGAAATCAGGCACGCACTGAGACGGAAAGGGCGTCCCATTCCTGGCAACGACATCTGGATCGCCGCCCTCGCCCAGCAGCACGACCTCACCCTCGCAACGCGCGACGCGCACTTCCGTGAGGTTGATGCGCTTACTCTGCTGTCCTGGTAAGCTCGAGCCGGGAGCCGGTTTCGCTTTCGCGCGTATCTTCCCTATAGGATCGGGTTCGCGAGCGTGCAACCGGGGAGTGGGGATGAAGACGCAGGAGAAGGAGATCCACGAGCGGCTAGCGGCACTCACTCCCGCGGACCAGGATCGGGTGCTGGGCTACATTCGCCAGATAAGCGGGGAACCGCTCCGCGGAGAACCGGGGCACAACCTGTTGCGGTTCGCGGGTATCTGGACTGACGAAGAGGCGGATGCGGTCAGCAGGGCGATCGAGGAGGGATGCGAAACGGTGGATCTGGATAGCTGGAAGATGGATCCAGATGGCCGGTAAGATCCTCCTCGATTCCAACTTCATCATCGACCTGTTCAAGGGGAGTCTGGCCGCTCAAGGCTTACTCGCCGCCGCCGAGGAGGTGTTCGTTCCGGCGACCGCTATGGGCGAGCTGTTCCATGGCGCCGAGATATCGAATCGCCGTGAGATGGCGGAGGCGGAGGAGTTCGCGGCCCGCAGGAAGCTTCTCCCCTGTGACCTGGAAACGGCGCGTCACTACGGCGGGATCAGGGGCACCCTCAAGATCCGGGGCCGGCCTATTCCCGGCAACGACATCTGGATCGCCGCCCTGGCGCAGCAGCACGACCTCACCGTCGTGACCAAGGACGCACATTTCCGCGAGGTCGACGCGCTGCCCCTGCTGTCCTGGTAGTCCCACCCCCCCGGCTTGCTTCGGCGACCGGGCGCGAGGCCGCCTTCGGGTGGCCTCTGCTTTTTACGCCGGCCAATCGCCGATCAGCTCGATCTCACAGAGCTCCGATGGCCGCTGGGGATCGTCGGCGTCGACGACGGCCCAGAGGCGGTGGGAGTGGTCGCGCCAGAAGGCGATTCCCTCCACCTTGCCGTCAAAGGGCGCGCCCGCGGCGTCCACGAGCAGCGTCCAGCGGCCCCCCTCTCCGTCCAGAACACCGAGCACCGAGCCGGCCACGCGGCCGTCGCGGGTCGCATCGGGTGAATCCTCCGCGGCGGCGCTGAAGTACACGGTGCCGCCGCGCGCCGTCGCGTCGGTGAAGCCCAATCGGAGAGTGTCGATCGCGTCGAGGTGGTGCTGGACGACGTTGACCGGGACGGGCGGCGGGCCGGACGGGTCACCCAGGTACGCGAGGAGCGCGGCCAGCGGGAGGTCGCACGATGCATCGACCGGCAGGAGCCCATCGCGCGCGGCGCCGTTGCCGCGGTTGAAGAGGCGCACCACGCTCCCGACCAGCGCCGCCCCCTCGATGTTCATCTCGCTCCCGCTGAAGCGGCGCTCGCCGCGAAGCAGGGCATAGAGCGACGAAGCATCCACCATCTCCACCGCGGGCTCGGCGGTGTCCAGGCGGCGTGCCACAAGCACGCGCTCGCGCTTCGAAGTGGAGCCGGAGCCGAAGGCGAGGAGCACCTCGGCGCCGTCGTGGGGCACGGTGACGCACGCCTCCAGGTCCGCCTTGAGGTGCTTGTTGCCGCGCTGGTCGTCGAACTGGCGCACCCCGCCCTCCGCCGCCTCCAGAGCGATCGCCCGCACCTCTACGGTGGCGGGATCTACGAGCGCGAGAAAGGCGGCATCGTCCTGCACCACCGCCAGCCGCTCGCCCACCCACGCGATCCCCGAGCCCGCGCGCACGTGGGCCGGCCGGTCCAGTTCGGGGTCCGCCCCCTCCGTGTACAGGAGCGGCGCGGTCCGTAAGATCCGGGCCGTGAGGCGCGGGTCCGGGAGGATGGCGCGGGGGTTCGTCATGGATGCGGCTTGGTTGCGGTGCGGCGAAGTTCGAGACGCGCGGACGGTGCAAATCTCACGCGCGCCCAACCGCCGACGCGAGATGGACCCGCAGGCGCGCGCACCTTCGCATCCTCATCCCCACGAGACACTTCACCAGCGAAACCGTGCGCGATCGCCCGCCATCCGTTCCCGTTGGGGACACATATCGGGGAGGCGTGGCGGAACAGAATGCTTGCGTTCGGGCTGTACCCGATTCAATGTGCGCACCATACGCGTCTTTTAGAGCGCCACATGCAACAGGAGGTCACGAGCGAATGGCCTCTCAAACCCGGACCGGGAGTCGCGTCATGGTGCCGAAATCCTACTGGTTACCCGTGGCTGGAGCGGGCATCGTGGCGCTGCTGGCCGGCTGCGAGCCTAAAGGCCAGCAACCGGACGTGGGCACAAAGGACATCCCCAGCTCGACGGAGCCGCGCCCGCTGACGGCGCAGGAGCGAGAGGCGTTCTATCACCTGACGGAAGGAAGCGAGGTGATTCCGCTGGACTGGGTCAGGGCCCTCCGCGATTCGAGCACGGGACGGCCGTTCCTGGAGAACCCGGAACGGTTCGGCCTGATCGCCGATCCCGAGAACGCGTACCGTCTTCCGGTCGGCGTCACCGCGGGACCAACGGTGGACACGCGCTTTCTCGGGGTGCAGATGCTCGGCTTCAACTGCGCCGCGTGCCACGTGAACGAGGTCACGTACCAGGGGAAGCGCATCCGCATCGACGGAGGCCCGAGCCGATTCGACGCGGATGGGTTCAAGGCGGCGCTCGCCGGGAACATCCGGTATACCATCCGCCATCCGAAAGCGCTCATACGCTTCGTTCGGGACCTGAAGGCGCTGCCCCCACCGAACGGAGGTCCAGAGCCGCTCCGCCTGCCGAAGAGCCGCGACCCGGCGGCCGCCGAGGGGCTCCGTTCGCTCGCGGACGACACCGTCGCGCCGCACGACGAGGCCCTCCTGGCGGCGTTGGGGGAGGAGCTTCGCGCCGATTCGACCCGCTTTCCGGCGGTCGATCTCGAAAAGGTCCCGTTCGACAGCACCCACCCCGCTCACCAGCAGCTCCGCGCCCGGTATTCGCAGGAGGAAGGGAGCAGGGCGGAGTCGCGCTTCAGGGAGTCGCTGGATGCCCTCGAGACCGAGGCGCTGCGGAAGCTGGCGCCGCCGGCCAGCACGGCGCTTTCGGGATCACTGGGAGAGGTGATCATCATCGCGCGGCTGCTTCGCGACCGTGTGGCCACCATCACCGGGCTCAGCGGCGAAAAGGGCGGATCGGGACCGCCGGACGGCCCGGGGCGGGTGGACGCGTTCGGCGTGGCGCGCAACCGGATTTATCCCCAGAAGGCCGTGCCGACGAACGCACCCGTCAGCTACCCGCACCTGTGGGGATTCGGGCAGCAGGCCTGGCTGCACTGGGACGCCAACACCAACTCCGTGATGGAGCGCAACCTGGGGCAGGCGCTGGGCGTGGGGGCCGTGTACGACAAGCGCTCGATGCGCTCCACGCTGAATCCGGTCCACATCCACCGCCTGGAAGTGCTGGCGCGCCTCCTTCCGGAGCCGCGCTGGCCGTCCGCCTTTCCCCCGATCGACCCGGCGAAAGCGAGCCAGGGCGCGGGTCTGTTCGGCCAGCGCTGCGCCGGGTGCCACGCGGAGAAGCCGGCCGGCGACCCGTGCTATCCGATCGCGGTGGTCGGCACCGATTCCATGCGCGCGGTCAACTTCGCCGCCCCGCTCGGCAACGGGAGGTTCACGGACTCCGTCGCCCCCGTACTGCACGCCCTCAAGACGCAGGCGTACCGGACGTTCAAAGTGCCCGCGTCGCAGCAGGCAGTGATGAACGGGATTCCGGACAGCGAGGTGGTGTGGCGCACCACCCGGATGTACGGAACCCGCCCGCTGCGCGGCATATGGGCGACGGCGCCATTCCTCCACAACGGCTCCGTGCCCAGCCTGTACGAGCTGCTGCTGCCGGCGGCGCAGCGGAGCCGGAGCTTCCCCGTGGGCCACGCCGAGTACGACCCGGCCAAGGTAGGGTACGTCACCACGGCGCAGCCCGGCTCCAGCACGTTCGACACAAAGGTGGTGGGCAACGCGAACACCGGCCACGAGTACGGCACCGACCTTCCCGAGGAGGCGCGGCTCGCCCTGCTGGAGTACCTGAAGACGCTCGGCTCCTTCACCGGAGCCGCCGCGCCGCAGCAGGGCGCCGTGAGCTGTCCCAGCTTGCACGGAACGCAGGCCGGCGGGTAACAAAAGGCGGGAGCCCCGGATGGTCCGGGGCTCCCGCTTTCTTCATCTCGCCGTTTCTTCAGAGCTGAGCGCGAAGGGCCGCGATCTGCTCGCGCACGGCATCCGGCGCGGTGCCGCCGATGCCGGCGCGGGCTGCGAGCGAGGCGGCGGGGGAAAAGAGGTGGGCGAAGTCCGCGTCCGCGAAGTGCGGCGACACCTCCAGGAAGATCGCCCGGTCCAGCTCGTCCACGGCGCACCCCGTCTCCTCCGCGGTGCGCACCAGGCGGCCGACGGCGCCGTGGGCCTCGCGAAAGGGCATCCCGCGGCGCACCAGGAAATCCGCCAGGTCGGTGGCGAGCATGCCGGCATCGACGGCGGCGGCGCAGCGCTCGGCGTTCAGCTCCAGCGTGCGCACCGTACCCGCGACGGCCGGGAGAAGGGCTTCAAGCGTGTCAAAGGTGTCGAAGAGCGCTTCCTTGTCTTCCTGCAGGTCCTTGTTGTAGCCGGAGGGGAGCCCCTTCAGCACGGTGAGGATCCCGGTCAGGTTGCCTATGAGGCGCCCCGCCTTGCCGCGGGCCAGCTCCATGGCGTCCGGGTTGCGCTTCTGCGGCATCAGCGACGAGCCGGTGCTGAAGCGGTCGGAGAAGCGCACGAAGCCCCACTCCTGCGACCCGAAGACCACCAGGTCCTCGGCCAGCCGCGACAGGTGCATGCCGACGGTGGCACCCACGAAGAGCAGCTCCGCCACCCAGTCGCGGTCCGCCACCGCATCGATGGAGTTGGGGGAGACGGCGTGGAAGCCCAGCGTTTCCTTGAGAAGCACGCGATCCACGGGGAACGGGCACCCGGCGATGGCGCCGGACCCCAGCGGCAGGACGGCCACGCGGTCGCGCGCCTGCCCCAGGCGCTCGCGGTCGCGCGCCAGCGGCCAGGCGTGCGATAGGAACCAGTGCGCCGCCGAGACCGGCTGCGCGCGCTGCATGTGCGTGTACGACGGCATCACGGTGGCGCGGTGCGCCTCCGCCTGCTCCAGGAGGGCGCGCTGGAGCTCGCGCACCGCCGCGTCCAGCCGCGCAATCGCGCCCATCGCCCAGAGGCGCGAGTCGGTGGCGACCTGGTCGTTGCGCGAGCGTCCGGTGTGGAGCTTTCCGGCGACGTCGCCGGCCTCCTCGTACAGGAGGCGCTCGACGAGCGAGTGCACGTCCTCGTCGTGCGCGGCGCGCCAGTCGTCGGCGGACCACCCCTCCAGGCGGGCGGCCACGGCATCAAGCCCCGCCTGCAGCCGCAGCCACTCCGCGTGGGTGATGACCCCCGCCGCGGCGATGGCCGACGCCCACGCCTGGCTCCCCGCCACGTCCTCGCGCCACAGGCGGAGGTCCACGGGAAGGGAGCGGTTCAGCCGGTCCATCTCGGGCGCCGGCTCCGCGGCGAAGCGGCCGCCCCAGAGCTTGGGCTTCGGCGTGGGGTCGGGATGGGTGGCGGATGCGGGCATCGGTTCGGTCCCCGGTTGGGGTGTAAAGTCCTAAGTGCTAAGTGCTAAGTCCTGAAGTGCTGAGTGAGTTACCCAGCACTTAGCACTTAGGACTTAGCACTTCCCATTCAGTCCGCCGCCAGCTCTCCGGTCAGCGGCGTAATTCCGAGCGGCGCCGCCGTCTCCTGCTCCTTCAGCGCGGCGACGCGCATGGGGAGGCCGTAGAGGCGGATGAAGCCCGCCGCGTCCGCCTGGTTGTAGACGTCGTCCTCGCCAAAGGTGACGAAGCGCTCGTCGTACAGCGAGTAGGGCGAGGTGCGGCCCGCGATGGTGTGCGTGCCCCGGTACAGCTTCAGGCGCACGTCGCCCGTCACGCGCTGCTGCGTCACGTCCACCAGCGCATCCATGGCCGCGCGCTCGGTGGTCCACCAGCGGCCCTCGTACACCAGGTCCGCGTAGCGCGGGGCGAGCGCGTCCTTGAGCGCCAGCGTGCGCCGGTCCAGCACCATCTGCTCCAGCTCCGAGTGCGCGGCGTACAGCAGGGTGCCGCCCGGGGTCTCGTAGACGCCGCGGCTCTTCATCCCCACCAGGCGGTCCTCCACCAGGTCGATGCGGCCCACCCCGTGCAGCCCGCCGATCTCGTTGAGCCGCTCCAGCAGCGCCACCGGCGCGAGCGCCTCGCCGTCGACGGCCACCGGGTCGCCGGCCTCGAAGGTGATGGTGACGTACTCCGCCTTCGCGGGCGCGTCCTCGGGCGAGCGCGTGAGGAGGAAGAGGTCCTCGGTGGGCTCGTAGTTGGGGTCCTCCAGCGGGCCGCCCTCGTGGCTCACGTGCCAGATGTTGCGGTCGCGGGAGTAGATCTTCTCGCGCGTGGCCGTCACCGCCACGTTGTGCAGCGCCGCGTAGTCCAGCGCGTCCTCACGCGAGCGGATGTCCCACTCGCGCCAGGGGGCGATCACCTTCATCTCCGGCGCGAGGGCGGCGTAGGTGAGCTCGAAGCGCACCTGGTCGTTCCCCTTCCCCGTGCACCCGTGCGAGAGGACGGACGCGCCGATCTTCTGCGCCACCGCCACCTGCCGCTGCGCGATGATGGGGCGCGCCATCGAGGTGCCCAGGAGGTACTTGCGGTTGTAGATGGCCCCCGCGCGGAGCGTCGGCCACACGAAGCCGGTGAGGAACTCCTCGCGCAGGTCCTCGATGTAGCACTCCTTCGCCCCGGACGCGATTGCCTTGGCGTGCACGCCTTCCAGCTCGTCCCCCTGCCCCACGTCGCCCGCCACGCAGATCACTTCGGCGTCGTAGTTCTCGCGCAGCCAGGGCACGATGATGGAGGTGTCGAGTCCGCCGGAGTAGGCGAGGACGATGGTTTGCTTGGGCATTGGGGCGGTCTCCTGTATGGGTAGCTCGCGAGTTTTCGGCTCGCTCGTCCGGCTTTGTTTGGGAAGTGCTAAGTCCTAAGTCCTAAGTCCTGAACAGCTGTTACTTAGCACTTAGCACTTAGCACTTAGCACTTAGCACTTAGCACTTAGCACTTAGCACTCAAGTTCCTTCACCACCGCGATCTCATCGCACTTCTCAAGCTTGGCGCAGCCGCGGCAGTCCGCCCAGACCTTGAGGGGGAACATCTCCTTGGGGACCGTGCGGTAGCCCTGCTTGTGGAAGAAGACGTCCTGCAGCGTCAGGGCGAAGACGGTGCCGATGCCGTGGCGCGCTGCTTCTTCCTCGACGGCGGCCACCAGCTTGCGGCCCACGCCCATGCCGTGCGCGGACTCGTCGACCGCCAGCGAGGCCAGCTCGGCGAGCTGCGGCGTGTAGACGCGGAGGGCGGCGCACCCCAGCAGCTTGCCGGACCCGTCCAGCGCCACCACGAACTCGCGAAAGGTGCGGGCGAGCTGCACCGTCGTCTTGTGCAGCATCAGCTGCTTGTCCGCGAAGCCGTTGATCAGCACCTCGATCTGCGCCACGTCCGGAAGGAGCGCGGGGCGCACGACGATCTGCTCACCGGAGGATGCCGGGGCCGAGCCATACCCGTTGGGCACCAGGTACTCGGCACTGCGCACTGCGTTGTTCATCACAGCACCTCGTCCAGGATGTCGATCCCGCGCCGCAGCTCGTCGTCCGAGGCCACCAGCGGCGGGAGGATGCGCACCACGTTGGTCCCCGCGGTGCAGAGCAGCAGACCGGCCTCCAGGGCGCGCGCCACCACGTCGGCGGCCCCACCCTCCACTTCCACGCCCCACACCATCCCGGCGCCGCGAACATCGCGGACCTTGCGGTTGCTGAGCGCCAGCGCGCCCAGACCGTTCGCCAGCTCGTGCGACTTGCGCTTCACTTCAGCCATGAACTCCGGATCGCCGATCTTCTTGCAGGCGGCCAGGGCTGCGCTCGCCACCAGCGGCCCGCCTCCAAAGGTGGTGCCGTGGTCCCCCGGCTGCAGCGCCGCCGCCACCCGCTCGGTCAACAGCACCGCGCCCATCGGCAGCCCGCCCGCCAGCGGCTTCGCGAGCGTCATCAGGTCGGGGGTGACGCCGGCCTGCTCGTGTGCCCAGAGCGTACCCGTGCGGCCCAGCCCCACCTGCACCTCGTCGAAGACCAGAAGCGCGCCGGCCTCGTAGCACATCGTGCGCAGCGCCCGGAGGAAGTCGGGGGGTACCGGGAGGACGCCGCCCTCCACCTGCACCGGCTCGATGATGACCGCCGCCACGCGCCCGCCGGCCAGCAGCGCCCTCACGCCGTCCACATCGCCCACCGAGGCGAAGTGCACCCCCGGCATCAACGGGAGGAAGGGCGCCTGGTACGCGGGGCGGTCGGTCGCGGCGAGCGCGCCCATCGTGCGCCCGTGAAAGGAGCCGCGGAAGGCGATGACGTCGGTGCGGTCCTCGTGGCCCTCGGCGCGGGCCCAGCGGCGCGCGAACTTTAGGGCGCCCTCGTTGGCCTCCGCGCCGGAGTTGCAGAAGAAGACGCGGTCGGCGAACGAGTGCTCCACCAGCCACTCCGCCAGCTCCCCCGCGGGGCGCGTGCGAAAGAGGTTCGAGGTGTGGATCACGCCGCTGTCCAGCCCGGCGCGGATCGCGTCGGCCACGGTGGGGTCGCCGTAGCCCAGGGCGTTCACCGCGATGCCGCTGGTGAAGTCCAGGAACCGGTCGCCCTCTTCGGAGACGAGCCAGCACCCCTCGCCGAACACGAAGACGGGCCCCGCCGGACGGTACACGCCCAGGAGCGCGCTGCTGCCGGTGGACATCGCCGCTGTGGTCATCTCCACGCTCCTTCCGGGGTCGCCCCCGCTTGCGTCAGGACGGCGTGCACGCGGGTCCCCGCGGCCTCGTCGCCCAGCATCTCCACCCCGCCGATCCTCACCCGCCCCACCCCGCCCGCCGCCGCCCGAGCGGCCGCGCGGAGCTTGGGGGCCATCCCCCCCGCCGCCGTACCGTCCGCGATCAGCGCCTCCACCTCGTCCGCGCCGATCTCGCCGACCACCGCGCCATCCTCCAGCACGCCGGGGACGTTGGAGACGAAGAGGAGCTCGCCGGCCCCCATCGCCGCGGCCACCGCCGCCGCCGCGTCGTCCGCGTTGACGTTGAGGGCTCGCCCGTCCGGCCCGCGCGACACCGGCGACACCACGGGGACCAATCCCTGCGCGAGGAGGCCGTGGAGGAGCGCGCTCCGCACCCGCCGCACCTCGCCGATGCGCCCCATCGCCCCGCCGCGCGCCACGTCCGCCTCCAGCAGCGCGCCGTCCTCGCCGGAGATCCCCAGCGCATCCACGCCCGCCGTCAGGAGCGCGGAGGCGATCCGCTTGTTGACGAGCCCGGAGAGGACCATGGCGACGGCGCGCATCCCGTCGTCGCTGGTCACGCGCAGGCCGTCGCGCCACTCGGGCTCGGCGCCGAGGGCGCGCTGCAGGGCGGTGACCTCCTTGCCGCCGCCGTGCACCAGCACCGTCTGCCCCGCGCGCGCCGCGACGGCATCGGCGAGCCGCGCCAGCCACTCGCGGTCGTCCACCTCGTTGCCGCCCAGCTTGATGACCGCGACGCTCACAGCAGCCCCTCCGTCTCGTCCAGCCCGAACATCAGGTTCACGTTCTGGATGGCCTGCCCGGCGGCGCCCTTGACCAGGTTGTCGATCGCCGCCACCACCGTCAGCATCGGCGCCGAGACCCCGGCCACCCGCGTCACCCCGATGGCGACGCGGTTGCTCCCGACGACGTCCGCCAGCGTGGGCGCCCGGTCCATCACTTCCACGAAGGGCTCCGCGGCGTACGCGGACCGCCACAGCTCCGCCGGATCCTCCAGCGGCTCGCGGAGGGTGACGTAGATCGTCTCCAGGATGCCGCGCCGCACCGGGAGAAGGTGGGGCGTGAAGACGAGCTCCGGCGCCGTGCCTCCGTTCATCCGCGCCGCCTGGTCGCGCATCTCGGAAAGGTGGCGGTGCGTGTTGCCCAGCCCGTAGGCGCGGAAGTCCTCCGCCACCTCGGCGAAGAGGTACTCGCGCTTGGGCGAGCGCCCGGCCCCCGTGACCCCCGACGCCGCGTTGACGATCACCGGCCCGGCCACGTTCCCCGCGCACAGCAGCGGCGCCAGCGCCAGGAGCGCGGCCGTGGGATAGCACCCTGGGTTCGCGACCACGTCCGCCCCGCGGATCCGCTCGCGGTGCAGCTCGGGGAGGCCGTACACCGCCCCGCGCGCCCACTCCGGCGTACCGTCGCCCGGAACGCGCAGGTCGGCGGAGAGGTCCACCACCTTCGCCCCGGCCTCGCGCGCCCGCTCCGCCCAGCGCGCGGACTCGCCGTGCGGAAGGCAGGAGAGAACCACGTCGCATTCGCCCAGCTCCGCATCCTCCAGCCGCACCATCGCCAGTTCGGGAGCGCCCCGCACCGCCCGGGACAGCATCGCCCCCGCATCGCTCTGAGAGCTTGCGAGGGCGAGGGCCGCCCCCTGGTGCTTCGCCAGGAGCCGCACCGCCTCCTGACCCGCGTAGCCGGTTGCGCCCAGTATTCCAACCCGGACGCGAGAGAATCCATTCATTACGTAGAATATAAAACCGCTTCTCTGAATGGTCAACCGCTTAGGTGCATAACCATACGCCGCAAACTACGGGGCTTCGCGAGGGCACAGAGAGGACTACGAGGCACAGAGAACCCCTTCTTCCGTTCTTTCCTTGCCCTCCGTGGCTCTGTGTGAGGCTGTTTTCTTGCAACGCCGCTCGGCGGGCACGCGTGCAACCGCGACGACGGGGAGGACGGGATGGGTGGAGCGTGGGAGTACCGCGGGCGCTGGGGGCTGGTCACGGGCGCGTCCTCCGGCATCGGCGAGGAGTTCGCGCGGGCGCTGGCGCGTCGGGGGATGAACCTGGTGCTCGCCGCGCGCCGCGAAGACCGGCTGCAGGCGCTGGCCGCCGCCCTCCGCTCCGAGCACGGCGTGGAGACGGCCGTCGTGCCCGTGGACCTGGCCAAGCCTGGCGCGGCCGGCGTCCTCTGGCTGGAGGCTAGCGACGGGCGGCCCCTCCACCTCCTGGTCAACAACGCCGGCTTCGGGCTCAAGGGACGCTTCGACGAGCTCCCCGCCGAGCGGCAGACGGAGATGGTGCGCGTCAACTGCACGGCGCTGCTGGAGCTGGCCCACTTCGCCGTGCGCGACATGCGCCCGCGCGGGGAGGGCGGGATCATCAACGTCGCCTCCATCGCCGGCTACCAGCCGATCCCCTACCTGGCCGCCTACGCCGCAAGCAAGGCGTTCGTGGTCGCCCTCTCCGAAGCGCTGGCGGAGGAGAACCGCGAGGCGGGCGTGCGCGTCGTCACCCTGAACCCCGGCCCCGTAGCCACGGAGTTCCAGGACGTGGCGGGCACCGTCTTCGGCGACAATCCCGTGGGGCTGCGCACGCCGCAGCAGGTGGTCGCCGCCGCGCTGGGCGCGCTCGAACGCGGCCAGCGCACCATCACCCCTGGCCTCGTCAACCGCCTCAGCACCTACGTGGTGCGCGTTTCGCCGCGCGGAGTGGTGATCCGCACCGCCAAGACGATCATGAAGAAGATGCGGTAGGCAACGCGGATTTCCCCCTGGGAGCCGTGCACTTGCGGACCTCACGCGACTCCGCGGTGCCGCGTGAGATCCACGCCCTTGCTCCCACCTCGCGGCGCAAGGTAAATAAGCCGCAGGGGGCGCGCTTCTTGCCGCCTCGGGGCGCGGCGACCCGCACGGAACACCGGCACGAGGGGCGATGAGCGACGACGGAACCGAAAGCACGGACGGGCTCCTGGCCCTGGGCGGGCAAGCCATCGTGGGAGAAAGTCCACCGATGCGGGACGCGGTGGAGCGAGCCTGCGCCGCGGTGGCGTCTGGAGCATCGGGGGTGATCCTGGCCGGCGAGGCGGGTACGGGAAAGGAGCTGCTGGCGCGCGGCATCCACTACTCCGCGGCGCCGTACGACCCGTTTCTCCCCTTCGACTGCGCCGCCGTTCCCGAGCCTCTCCTGGCGGCGGAGCTTTTCGGCACCCATCCGTCGCTCATGGCCGACGCGCCGCCCCCGCGCCGCGGCCTCATCGAGCTGGCGGGCGCCGGTACGCTGTTCGTCTCCGACGTCACGCGCCTCCCCCTCCCGCTCCAGCAGCGCCTGGCCGCCGCCATCCGCGAGCGCACCATCGTGCGCGAGGGCGGCGACTCGCCGGTGCGGGTGCAGTGCCGCGTGATCGTGGCCGCATCCGCCCCGCCGGAGGTGTCGCTCGAGGCCGGGACGCTGGATGCCGAGCTGCTGGCGGCGCTGTCGCCGGCGCGCGTGGATCTCCCGCCGCTCCGCGACCGTCCCGGCGACATCCGCATCCTGGCCGAGCTCTTCCTCCGCGGCCCCGCCGCCGATCGCGGAATGGAGATGACGCTGGACGAGGAGGCGCTCGCCGCGCTGGAGGCGCACCCCTGGCCGGGCAACGTGCGCGAGCTGAGGCACGTGGTGGAGCGCGCCGCACAGCTCGCCGGCGACGAGGTCATCCGCGCCGAGCACCTGATCGTCCTGCACCGCACCGCGCGCTCGGGCCTCTCCAACACGTCGTCCCCCCCGGCCGCCGTCATCCACATTCCCGCCGAAGGAAAGACGCTGGAGCGGGTGGAGGGCGAGGCCGTGGCGCTCACGCTGGGCCTCACGCGCGGCAACCGCAGCGCCGCCGCCCGCATCCTGGACATCTCGCGGCCCACGCTGGCCCGGAAGCTTCGCGAGCATGGGCTGGGGGAGGGGAACGGGGCGTGAAGTGCGTTGGTGCGGCGGCGAAAGATCTGTCAGCCTGAGCGACGCGCTTCTCCGTCCTCGCTCGTGCGCCGTCGTGTGGCGCGGAGCGAAGGATCTACTGCCCGTGCCGAGGAGGCCGCCATTTACTCGCCGTCCTCTTGCCTCTCCGGCTAGATCCTTCGGTCGCCGCAGGGGTGCGGTGTGCGGCGCGGGCGTGGGATGCGGCGGCTCCCTCAGGATGACAAAGGGCGGGGGTCCGCGCGGCTTTGAGCGCACTTCACGCACCAACGCACTCACGCACTTTCGTTCCCCGTTTGCCCAAATCGGCACAGCGGGGTACAATTGGGGGCTTGGGCGCGCGTCGCCCGGCCTCGCATGACGAGAGAGCGCAAAACGCGAAGGGCGAGAGGGATAGATGAGCGTCGAAGCACCCCAGCAGGGAACCCGCGGGTACGCGCCGCAGGGCAAGGACAACGGGGTCGTAAAGAGCAAGGGGACGGTGAACGTGCCCCTGCTGGAGGGACAGCAGCCGCTGGAGCACCGCGCGCGCAAGCCCGAGTGGCTCAAGGTCCGCGCGCCGGGAAGCCCCAACTACCTGCGCCTCAAGCAGCTCATGCGCGACCAGGGCCTCCACACCGTGTGCGAGGAGGCCCACTGCCCCAACATCGGCGAGTGCTGGGAGAGCGGCACCGCCACCTTCATGATCCTGGGAGACGTGTGCACCCGGGCCTGCAAGTACTGCGCGGTCGCCCACGGCCTCCCCACCGAACTGGACCAGGACGAGCCCCGCCGCGTCGCCGACTCCGTCGTGACGATGGGGCTGGAGCACGCCGTCGTCACCTCGGTGAACCGCGACGAGCTGAAGAACGGCGGCGCCGAGATCTACGCGGAAGTCATTCGCCAGATCCACGCGCGCCAGCCGGGGTGCACCGTCGAGGTGCTCGTCCCTGACTTCAAGGGGAACGAGACGGCGCTGCGCATCGTGGTCGAGGCCGGGCCCGAGATCCTGGCGCACAACATCGACACGGTGGAGCGGCTGTCGAAGCACCTGCGGCCGGGCGGGCGCTACTGGCGCTCCATCTCCATGCTGGGCGCCGTCAAGCGGATGAACCCGCGGCAGCTCACCAAGAGCGCCATCATCCTGGGAATGGGCGAGACGGAGGAGGAGATCTACACGTCGATGCGGGACCTGCGGGACGCGTCGGTGGACGTGCTCACGCTCGGGCAGTACCTGCGCCCCTCGCAGCACCACGTCCCTCTGGACCGCTGGGTGACGCCCGACGAGTTCCGCCACTGGAAGGAGATCGGCGAGCGGGAGCTGGGCTTCGGGCACGTGGAGAGCGGGCCGCTGGTGCGGTCGTCGTACCACGCCAAGGAGCAGGCGCGCACCATTGTGGCGCAGGGCCCCGGCACCATCACCGAGATCCTGGAGGCCGACGTGGACTCCGCCGTCGTCATCGACCCCGCGGAAGCCGCGCTGCGCGCCATCGGCGCCCCGCCGGTGCGCCCCGCCCCCGCGCTCGTGCAGCTCGGGAGCCTGTAGCCCATGCTTCCCGCCGCCGCCCCCACGACCCGCGTCACGCCGGAGGAGTACCTGGCGTTCGAGCGCGCCTCCGAGGCGGCGCACGAGTACGTGGACGGTGCGATCGGTGAGGAGCGTTACTCGTCGCGTGTGCATGGCCTGGTCGCCACCGCTATCATGGTCGCGTTGCACGACGCCCTTCACGGCTCAGACGCCGAGGTGTTCCCGGGAGGCTTCCGCATCCGGGTTCCCTGCGAGCCCAACTACCTGTACTCGGACGCGGTAGCGGTAGACGGGCACGCGGAGACGGAGGATGACCACGACGACTCGCTCCTCAACCCGGCGATCGTCGTGGAAGTGCTCTGGCCCGCGACCGAGGGGTATGATCGGGGACGGAAGTGGCAGCTGTATCGCAAAATCCCGTCGGTGAACCATTTTGTGCTGGTAAGCACGCGCAGAGCACAGGTGGAGTGGTATACCCGGCTGGACGAGCGTCGGTGGCTGTTTCGCGAGGCCGGGGGATTGGATGCGGTGGTCGAGCTCGACCGGCCACGGTGCACCATCCGTCTGGCGGACGTCTACGATCGAGTCGCGGACTTGCTTGCACCCGGTCTGGCGGAGGCCCGATGAGCACCATCACCTATCCGGGTGTATCGCCGGAAGAGTACCTCGTCCGTGAGCGCGCCGCCGAGTACAAGAGTGAGTACTGGGACGGCGAGATCGTGGCGATGTCCGGCGCACCGGAGCCGCACGTAGTCATCACGGGTAACATTTTCGCGGCGCTCCACAACAGGCTGCGTGGGACGGATTGCCGGCCATACATGAGCGACATGCGCGTGCAGTTCGATGCATCGCGCAAAACGGCGTACCCGGATGTGAGCGTGGTCTGCGGAGAGCGGCGGTTCAAGGACCACCGCAACGATGTTCTCCTCAACCCGTCCTTGGTGGTCGAGGTGCTGTCGCCCTCCACCGAGCGGCACGACCGGGGGAAGAAGAAGGACGGCTACCGGCTGATTCCCTCGCTGCGCGAGTACCTGTTCGTAGTGCAGAAGGAGCCGCGCGTGGAGCTGTACCGACGCGAAGAAGACGAGAGCTGGAGCTGCACGGTCTACCAGCGGATGGAGGACGAGGTCCGCTTGGAGTCGCTCGGCTGCACGCTGGCGATGGCCGAGATTTACCAGGACGTGCTCCCGCCCGCTGGGCGCGGGGCTTGATGCCCCCTTACGAACCCGGACATCCGAACGGTTCGCGAGATAGAAACGATGCCTGAGACGAAGACCATGACCGCCCCCGCGCCGCGCGAAGACCAGGCGGCCCCCGCCTCCGAAGCGGCCGAGGCGCAGACGACCCCGAGCGGCGAGCCCGGACCCGACCGCGCCTGGCAGCAGTCGGAGAAGCCCCAGCTGAGCGACGAGGAGCGCATGCAGGGGCTCTCGCCCGAGCAGCTCCGCAAGATGATGTGGGACATGCTCCTGGGGCGCCGCTTCGAGGAGAAGACGGCGGAAAGCTATGCCCTGGGCAAGATCGGGGGCTTCTGCCACCTGTACATCGGGCAGGAGGCGGTGGCGGTGGGCGCCATCCACGCGCTGCGCAAGGACGACTACGTGATGACGGCGTATCGCGAGCACGTCCACGCGCTGCAGTGCGGCATCACCCCCGGCGCCGTGATGGCCGAGCTGTATGGGCGTGCCGACGGGTGCAGCAAGGGGAAGGGCGGCTCCATGCACATGTTCAGCGCCGAGCACAACTACCTGGGCGGCCACGGCATCGTGGGCGGGCAGGTGCCGCTGGCGCTGGGCGTGGCGTGGAAGATCAAGTACCGCCAGGAAGACCGCGTCATGCAGGTGTACCTGGGCGAGGCGGCCGTCAACCAGGGCGCCTTCCACGAGTCGCTGAACATGGCCGCGCTCTGGAAGCTGCCGCTGGTGACCATCGTGGAGAACAACCGCTTCGGCATGGGCACCGCGTGGGAGCGCGCCTCGTCGCTTTACGACATCTCGCAGAAGGCCACCGCCTACGCCATGAACTCGGCCGTGGCCGATGGCATGGACGTGCTGGACATGTACCGCGTGGCCAAGGAAGCCCATGACCGCGCCCGCGCCGGCGAGGGCCCCACGCTGATTGAGGCGCGCACCTACCGCTTCGTGGGCCACTCCATGTCCGACCCCGTCTCCGGCGTGTACCGCACCAAGGAAGATGTGGAGCGCGAGAAGGCCAAGGACCCGATCCGCATCTTCGCCGACCTCCTCTCGCGCACCGGCATCCTGTCGCAGGAGGAGCTGGAGAAGATGGACGCGGAGGTCAAGCAGATCTCCGAGGAAGCCGCCGACTTCGCCGAGAAGTCGCCCGAGCCCGCGGTGGACGAGCTCTACACCGAGATCTACGCCGAAGAAAACGTCAACGGCCGGCTCTACTTCGACATGAGGAATCGGTGAACTGCAGTGCCCAGTGCCTAGTGCCCAGTGCCTAGTGAGCGCGGATGAAAGTCTCGCGCTTCGAGGAGCTGATTGCGTGGCAGAAGGCCAGGGCGCTGTGTGTGCAGGTGTACCGAGTTACGCCGAAGGGTCAATTCGCTAAAGACTTCGGTCTGCGTGACCAGATACAGCGGGCCGCGGTGTCCGTGATGTCGAACATCGCGGAGGGGTTTGATCGGAACAGTCGTCCCGAGTTCGCGCGCTTTTTGACGTTCGCTCGAGGATCGGCGGGCGAGGTCCGGAGCCAGCTGTACCTCGCGGCAGATCTCGGTTATGTCCACCCCGAGGAAGCTGCGGCATTGATAGAAGCGTGCACCGAGGTGACGCGCATCCTCGTCGCGCTGCGCAAATCGCTTGACCGCAGTTACTAGGCACTAGGCACTGGGCACTAGGCACTCTAACTGAAGATGAACGAATGGCAGTGATTACCTATCGCGAGGCGCTCAACCAAGCGCTCGCTGAAGAGATGCAGCGCGATCCCGACGTCTTCCTCATGGGGGAAGAGGTGGGCGTGTACAACGGCGCGTACAAGGTGTCGAAGGGGTTGCTGGAGCAGTTCGGCGAGCTGCGCGTGGTGGACACGCCGATCACCGAGCTCGGGTTCGCGGGGC
The DNA here is from genome assembly GCA_036389135.1 of Longimicrobium sp. Lineage (NCBI taxonomy): Bacteria > Pseudomonadati > Gemmatimonadota > Longimicrobiia > Longimicrobiales > Longimicrobiaceae > Longimicrobium > Longimicrobium sp. The sequence goes on along the minus strand of DASVQP010000120.1, from coordinate 7,878 downwards.
TGGGGGTGGGCGCGGCGATGACGGGGATCCGGCCGGTGATCGAGTTCATGACGTGGAACTTCGCGATCCTGGCGTTCGACCAGATCTTCAACGCCGCCAGCAAGATGCGCAGCATGAGCGGCGGCCAGTTCAACATCCCCATCACGTTTCGCGGGCCCAGCGGCGCGGCGCTGCAGCTGGGCGCGCAGCACTCGCAGGCGCTGGAGTCGCAGGTGGCCCACTATCCGGGGGTCAAGGTGGTGGTCCCCGGCACCCCGGCCGACGCCAAGGGGCTGCTCAAGGCCGCCATCCGCGACGACGACCCGGTGTGCGTCTTCGAGGGGGAGATGCTGTACAACATCAAGGGCGAGGTGCCCGAGGATGACGACTTCATCATCCCGCTGGGCGTGGCGGACCTGAAGCGCGAGGGGAGCGACGTCTCCATCATCACGCACGGCAAGATGATCCACGTGGCGCTCCAGGCGGCGGCGCAGCTGGAGAAGGATGGCATCCAGGCCGACGTGCTGGACCTGCGCTCACTGCGCCCGCTGGACACCGAGTCGATCATGCGCACCGTCGCCAAGACGAACCGCGTGGTGCTGCTGGAGGAAGGGTGGCCGTTCGGCGGCATCACGACCACGGTGGCCGCGCTGATCCAGGAAGAGGCCTTCGACGAGCTGGACGCCCCCATCCTCCGCGTAACGCAGGCCGACGTGCCGATGCCGTACGCCAAGGCGATGGAGCGCGCCGCCAAGCCGAGCGCGGAGATGGTGGTGGAGAAGGTGAACCGGGTGCTGTACCGATAGTGCCAAGTGCTAAGTGCCAGGTGCTGAGTGAACACATCGCTGTTCAGCACTTGGCACTTAGGACTTAGGACTTTCTTTCAACGGAAGCTCGAAATGGCCACGAAAGTCTACATGGAAGCCCTCTCCCCCACGATGGAGGAAGGGCGGATCAGCACCTGGCTCAAGAACGAGGGCGACGAGGTCAAGGAAGGCGACGTCCTTGCCGAGGTCGAGACCGACAAGGCGACGATGGAGCTGGTGGCGCGCGGCTCCGGCGTCCTGCGCAAGCGCATGATCGGCGACGGCGACACGGCCAACGTAGGCGTGGTGATCGCCGTCATCGGCGCGGCGGACGAGGACGTCTCGGCGCTCACCGGCGGCGGCGACGCGCCGGCGGCACCCGCAAAGGCTCCCGAAGCCGCCGCGCCCGCACCGGCCGCTCCAGCGCCTGCGGCTCAGCAGGCGGAAGAGGTTCCGGCTCAGCCGGCCGCTCCCGCCACTCCGGCCCCCGCCGCACAGGCCGAGAGCGGCGCGCCCGCGGGCGGTGGCGACGGGCGGGTGAAGGCGTCGCCGCTGGCCCGGCGCATGGCGGCCGATGCCGGTGTAGACGTCGGTTCCATGCGCGGCAGCGGCCCCGGCGGCCGCATCATCCGCCGCGACGTGGAGGCGGCGATGCAGGCGGGCGGCGCCCAGCAGCAGCCGGCCCAGCCGCAGGCCGCGGCTCCGGCGCCGCAGCCCCAGGCCGCAGCTTCGCAGCCGGCGGCGGGTGGGCGCGACGTGCCGGTGTCGCAGATGCGGAAGGCCATCGCCAAGCGGCTTTCGATGTCCAGCGGCCCGGTCCCGCACTTCTACCTCACCGTCGAGATCGACATGGGCGAGGCCATGAAGATGCGGGGCCGCATCAACGAGCGCTTCGCCGCCGACGGGGTGAAGGTGTCCCCCAACGACCTGGTGATCCGCGCGGTGGCCGGGGCGCTGCGCAGGCACCCGTGGGTCAACGCGTCGTGGCAGGGCGACACCATCCGCATGAACGACCGCGTCAACATCGGCGTGGCGGTGGCGGTGGAGGAGGGGCTCATCACCCCCGTGATCTTCGATGCCGACCGCAAGGGCGTGGCGGAGATCAGCCGCGAGGTGAAGGAGCTTGCCGGGCGCGCCCGCGAGAAGAAGCTGAAGCCGGAGGAGTACACCGGCTCCACCTTCTCCATCTCCAACCTGGGGATGTTCGGGATCGAGGAGTTCACCGCGGTGCTCAACCCGCCGGAGGCCGCGATCATGGCCATCGGCGCCTCGGTGGACAAGGTCGTAGCCGTCGACGGCGAGATGCAGATCCGTCCGCGGATGCGCGTCACCCTCACCTGCGACCACCGCGTGATCGATGGGGCCACCGGCGCGGAGTTCCTCCGCACCTTCAAGAGCTACCTCGAAGACCCCATGCTGATGATCGCGTAGCCGGCGCATCATCCGCACATCCACCACGCCCCGGACAGCTTCGGCCGTTCGGGGCGTGGTTCGTTTGCGCAGGCGGCGCGCAATACCGCTTGTCATCCTGAGAGAGCCGCCCCGCGGATGCCGGGGGTCGCACTCTGGACTCCTGCGGCGACCGAAGGATCTAGCCGGAGCCGCCGGGAACGGCACGTCACGCCCGGCCCCTCGTCACGCGCAGTAGATCCTTTGCTCCGCGCCAAATCACGGAGCGGAGGCGAGGACGCAGAAGCGCGTCGCTCAGGATGACAGAAATGGGGATGCCGCGTTTCTCAAGCCGCCTTCAGCCGGCTTCCCGTGGTTTCAGCCGGGGGCTTCAGCCCCCGGTGCAGTCGTTCCAGCCGAGAGATTCATCCCGCGGCGGTGCCGGCAGCCGGAGAGAAGCCTTTTCTTTCTTCCCCTGGGCGCTAGATTGGCGAAAGCTGCGGCGGGATTCCGTGGCACACCCACCGCCGTCCGGGCACCTCCGCCCCGCCCGACCTCACCACGATCCCCCGAACGATGCTCAGAACTTCGTTGCTGGCAGCAGGGGCCGTCCTGGTCCTCGCGCTTCCGCTGCACGCCCAGGCCCCCATCCGCGTAGGTCAGACGGTGCGCGGCGAGCTCTCCGCCACCGACCCCACGGCGGGCGACGACTCGCACTACGACCTGTATACCTTTCGCGCCCGCCAGGGCGAGCGCGTGACCTTCACCCTGCGCTCCTCCGCGTTCGATGCCTACCTGGCGGTCGGGCGCATGGAAGGCGGCGAGTTCGACGAGATCGAGAGCGACGACGATGGCGCGGGCGACACCGATGCACGCCTCGCGATCACCTTTCCGGCGGACGGCGACTACATCGTCCGCGCCAACTCGCTCAGCGGGGGGGAGACGGGCGCCTACACCCTGACCGTCGAAGCGGGGGGCGAGGAGGAGGACGACGAGGACGCGCCCACCCCCGCCGCCGTCGCCGCGCCGATCCGCACGGGGCAGACGGTGAGCGGAGCGCTGGCCGCATCCGACCCGAAGATGGCCGACGGCTCGTACTTTGACCACTTCCGCTTCACCGGCCGGCGGGGCGAGCAGGTGGAGGTGGTGATGCGGTCCACCGCCTTCGACTCGCACCTGTCGGTGGGGCAGCTCGACGGCACCGAGCTCAACGTCCTGGAGATGGACGACGACGGGGCGGGCGGGAACGACGCGCGCGTGCGCCTGACGCTGCCGGAAAACGGCGACTACGTCATCCGCGCCAACTCCGTCAGCGGCGGCGAGACGGGCGCGTACACCATCGCCCTGCGCCCCTACACGCCGCCGCCGGCACCGCGGCCGCAGGCGATCCGCGCCGGCCAGACCGTCAACGGCCAGCTTTCCGACAGCGATGCTCAGGCGGACGACGACTCCTACTACGACGCCTTCGTGTACGAGGGACGCGCGGGCGAGCGGCTGCGCATCACCATGCGATCGACGGACTTCGACGCCTTCCTCTCCGTCGGGCAGGGGACGGGGGAGAGCTTCGAGTCCATCCAGACCGACGACGACCAAGGCGGCGGCACCGACGCCAGGATCGAGATCACCCTTCCGCGCGCCGGCACGTACGTGATCCGCGCGAACACCCTCACCGGTGGCGAGACGGGGGCGTACACCCTGATCGTCGAGCGGCTGTGACCCTTCCCCGACCGGCGGCCCCGATGGCCGCCACCCACTTCCCCCGGAACGAGAAGACGATGAACGCGATTCGATGTGGCGCCGTGGCGGCGCTCCTCCTGGCGGGCGCGGCGGCTCCCGCGGTGGCGCAGGCCAACCACCCCGCCATCCGCCCGGGGCAGACGGTCAACGGCACGCTGGCGGAGGCCGATCCCACCCCCACCGAGCGGGGCCGCTTCAAGGTGTACCGCTTCGAAGCCGCGGCGGGGCGCCCCTACGTCATCACCATGCGCTCCAAGGACTTCGACGCGTACCTGCGCGTGGCGCGCAACGTGGGCGGCATCACCGACGTCCTCAAGGAAGACGACGATCACGGCGGCGAGACCGACGCGCGCATCCGCTTCACCCCCAAAGACGCCGGCACGTACCTGCTGGTGGCGCAGTCGCTGGACCCGGAGAAGACGGGCGCCTTCACGCTCAGCCTGGCGGACGCCCCGCGCACCTCCACCGGCGCACCCCGACCCATCCGCATCGGAGAGACGGTGACCGGCTCGCTCGCCGAGACCGACGCCATACTGGAGGACGACGACACCTTCTACGACAGCTACATCCTCACCGGCCGCCCGGGGCAGCGCCTGTCGATCGAGATGAAGTCCGACTCCTTCGACACCTTTCTGAACCTGGGCCGGATGACGGGCGGCGAGTTCGTCTCCAAGTCCACGGACGATGATGGCGCGGGCGAGGGCACCAACTCGCGGATGCGGGTGACGCTGGACGAGGCGGGCGAGTACGTGTTGCGCGCCAACTCGGTGGGGAGCGACACCGGGCCGTACACCCTGATGGTGACCGAGCGCCCGGCGAGCCGCCCCGCCACCCCGCAGGCGCTGCGCCCCGAGACGGACGCCGAGGGCGCGCTGGAGGACGGCGACGCCGAGGCCGACGACGGCGCGCTGTACGACTACTGGAGCTTCCGCGGCAGCAAGGACGCGCCGATGACCTTCACCATGTCGTCCGACGCCTTCGACACGGTGGTGGCTGTGGGGCGGATGGTGAACGGCCGCTTCGAGGAGATCTCCAGCAACGACGACGGCCCGGACGGCACCAACTCGCACCTGGAAGTCACCCTCCCGGAGGACGGCGACTACGTGGTGCGCGCCAGCTCCCTGGGCGCGGGCGGCGTCGGCGCGTACAAGCTGCGGATGAGCAGCACGCGCAGCCGGTAAGGCCCCCTCCCCCGCTCGTCACCTCGCTGCCCCCTTCCCCCAAACTACCCGGGGGAGGGGGCGGCTTGCATTCGCGGGGACTAGTTGTGGTCCTTGTCCGCGGACGAGGGCTCGGCGCTCGCCTGCAGGGGGATCGTCCAGATCCAGTCGGTCTTGGACTTGGAGACGGGGATCAGCGTCTCCGGCCCGTCGCCCACCTGCACGCGCAGCACCCGGAAGTACACGGGCACGGTGAGCATGTAGTGCGCGCGGGAGCTCGCCCGGTTCTGCACCCGGACGCCGCCCTCCACCGGCACGATCCGCTCGCCGCGATGTCCGCTCGTGACCTGCGCGGTGGCATCCTCCACGTCGCGCAGCCAGAGCGTGGCCGTGCCGCCTCGCTGCAGCGTCTCGAAGCGAATCGTCACTTCCGGGCCGCTGGGGGTGAACTTCACCGGCGCGGTGGTCCCGGGCGGCACGGTGCGGCGCGACTGCACCTGCACGCGCTCCCGCGGCGTGGCGGCCGGGCGCTGCGTGCGCACACCTTCCACGGGCGGCGGCGCGGCGGCGGTAGGCGGGGGCGGCTCGTCGCCGTCCAGCATGCGCAGGACGCCCGCCAGCACCGGTCCGGGGTTGTCGCCGGCCACCGCCTCCACCCGGTCGGAGACCCAGGCGCGGCCGGGCTGCGTGGACAACGCCCCCAGCAGCCCCAGCATGAAGAGGGCGGCCGCGCGCAGCAGCACCCTGCCGCTGAGCGGGCCGGTGGCCGAGCTGCGCAGGCGGGCGCGGTCCATGGCGGCCAGCGCCACGGCCCGCTTTCCGGAATCGGGCAGCTGCACCGGCAGCTCGCCGATCAGCGCGCTGACGGTGGCGGAGCGCCGCTCCAGCTCGGCGAGCTGCGCGGCGCAGGCGGTGCACTGCGCCAGGTGGTGCCGCGCGTGCCGCAGCGCTTCGCGGTCGAGCTGCCGGTCCAGGTATCGAAGCAGGTCCGTCTCACCCAGATGGGTGCGCGGACCGATCACAAAGCTCATCGAAGGCTCTCGGTTGAGGGAGAGAGCTCCGCGGAAAGTTTCTTGAGCGCGCGTGCCAGCATGGTTCCCACCGACCCGGTGGTGGTCCCCACCGCGTCGGCGATCTCGTGATGCGCGAAGCCTTCCTCGCGCATCAGCAGCACGGTGCGCTCCTTCCACGAAAGACGGTCCAGCGCGGCCCTCACCAGGCGCCGGCGTTCCTCACTCTCGGTAGCCGCGTCCGGCGCCGGGCCCATGTCGCCCACGGGCGCCCTCTCGGGCGTCGCGCGGAGCAGCGTGAGCCAGCGCGCACGGGCGCGGGCGGTGTCGCGTACCACGTTGGTGGCCACCGCGTACAGCCAGGCCCGCACGTGGCGGTCCTGCGGTGGCCGCTCCACCAGGCGTACGAACGCTTCCTGCGCCGCGTCCGCCGCCAGGTCCGGGTCGCCCGTCAGGCGCACCAGGTAGCGGTACAGCCCGTCGTAGTGCTCCAGGAAGAGCTTCGTGGGATTCAACGGCTCTTCCTCGTCGTACATCGGAGGCAAGATGGCTACGGGCTCTGAATTGTCGGGGTGGAACGCGCCGGGCCGGCGGATTCTGACCGGAGGTGCGGCAGGAAGGGTGCCGGGAGGATATTGCGCGGGGGCGGGGGGCGGAAGGGAGTGCGTTAGTGCGTTGGTGCGTGGTGCAGCGGGCCCCCTCCCCCCGGCCCCCTCCCACGCCTGCGGGGGCGCAGGGCGGAGAGGGGGAGAACTCCGTGAGCGCTGCACTGATCCATCACGGGCGTGCACCACAACCGGCCACGAACGAGACGGCTTCAGCCGTCTTCGCGTGGTTCCAGCCGGGGGATTCATCCCCCGGCGATGCCGCGCCGGTGCCCCGCTCCCCGGAACCTGCGAAGGCAGGTTTCCCGCGGTTGTTGCAGCGGTTTCAACCGCCGGGCCCGCTGTCCGCCCGCCTTATCTCGTTCACCAGGCGGTGGCTGCGGCGGGTGGTCTCCGGCTCGCGGTACCTGGGCGAGACGGAGAGGACGATGCGCACGGCCGTCTCGACGTCCATGAGGTGGCCGGGAGAGACGTACACGGGCTTGACGCCGTCGCGGGTGCGCAGGGCCACCCCGACGGTCTCGCCCTGGTGCACGAGCGGGGCGGTGGATCCGCGCGCCCACCCCGGCTCGTCGTGCCCGCCCACCAGGATGGACTTGGCGCAGCCGATGGTGGGGACGTCCCACAGCAGCCCGCCGTGGCACGCGATGCCGAAGCGGCGGGGGTGCGCGAGCCCCTGCCCGTCGAAGATCACCACGTCGGGCTTCATCCGCAGCTTCCGGAAGGCGTCGTCCAGCGGGGGAAGCTCGCGGAAGGAGAGGTAGCCGGGGATGTACGGCATCTGGAGCGTGGCGGCGGAGCTCGCTTCCTCCACCGTCGCCAGCGTGGCGGCGTCCAGCGTCACGATCCCCGCGTAGCCGCGCTTCGCGAACTTCTCCATCGAGACGTCCGCGCCGGCGATGGTGCGCGGGCGGAAGTCCGGCGGCGCGCGCAGCTCGATGCGCTCGCGCAGGGCAAGCTGCAGCTCGCGCGCCTGCGCTACGGTGAGGCCCCAGCCGTGGCCGAGCGGGTTCGCGGAATCGGTCATGGGTTTCGATTCCTCAAAAAAAGCGCCTCACACAGTAGGCGTTCGACAGTGAAAGCTACACGCGAGAGACGGAATTGGCGCCATTGCTGGACTTTCGTATCCAAAATCGTTGGATTCACCGAAAACATGTTGTACATGGATTTCTACTCCGCCTTGACTTCGCAG
>DASVQP010000119.1 GCA_036389135.1 Longimicrobium sp. | reverse complement strand
CAACTTCTCATCCGCCGTGTGCTGCCGCCCCTTGGGCATCGTACTTTCCCCTTGCTCGTGGTCCCGGCCACTCGCCGGTCGAGGGGAAAGTGTAACTCTCAAGCGTTTGCGGAAAGTTCGATTTCCGCTGAACCAATACACGCGAGACACCATCCGTCACGCGATTCCTCGAAGGCCTGCGCGTGCGCTGAACTACAGTACCGACCTGTTCGAGCCGGGCTCAGTCTCTACACCATGTTACAGATCCTGAGCGTCAGCCTCTTTCAAAGAATCGACCTTTCACAGGTCGCATTCGCGACATGCAAATTGTCGCTCTCGGAAGCGCGTCCGCCACGAAGGCGAGGACAGGACGAGGTCTACCGCCGCCGCCGCCCACCCGCTCACCAGGAAGAGCGCGAAAAACACCGCCTATCGGTAGCGTGCGAGCTTCCCGTACACCCAACCGCTCCTGACCTCGCCAGGTACCGGCTCCGCCTGGACGCGGAGCCAGCCGCCTCTTCGCTCGTAGACGATCAGCTCGGTACCGGGCGCGAGCACCGCGCCGACCTTGGCGGCCGTGGTGCTGGGCGAATCGCGGAGCCAGGCGGACTTCATGATCCTCGCCGGCCGCGGCGGGTTCTGGGCGATCTGCAGCAGGCTGTCCAGGGTCGCTCCCTGGTCCTTCACATGCTGCCCCAGCGCAATCTCGCGCTGGCGCGCCTCCTCCTGCGCGTCCCCGTCACGCCGGCGACCCCACTCGTATCCGGAGATCTCCGCGGCGGCCGGAAGCATGAACATCAGGAGGAGGAGCGTCAGGGGCCGCCGAGCCGCCTCCGGAACGCCCAGCGAGCCGAGCAGGTCTAGGAAATACTGCTCGATGCTGCGGTTGTCGGCGCCAGCGTTGAAGCCGTCCTCTGCCTGCTCGGCCAGGTCCTCCGCGATCGCGTCTGCCCAGTCCGGAATCCGGACTCGCAGGTCATCGAAGACGGTTGGCAAAGCGAACGCCACGGCATCGAGCGCGTCGCGGATCCGGAAGCCGAAATCGGGCGTCGGCACCGCTAGGCGTTCCGTCAGGGCGCGGATGGACGTCTGGCCCATCGCAGTGGTGAGCGACGAAAACCACCGCTCCTGCGCGGCGAGGATGCCCTTGATCGGGGGATTGGGCGTTCGGGAGGCGGCTTCGCGCGCTATTTCGCTCATCGCGAGCACCGACGCGAAGCCCGAGCTGCTCACCGCCCGATCGGCGTACTCCCGGATCAGCTCTGCCCGATCCACCGTCGAGCTCAGCGCGCCACCGGCGTCGGTGTGTAGCCGCATCGCCTCCTGCCGCGTCTCGGCTTCACGGATGAGCTGGGCCACCGGGCCCTCGAAGCGCAGTTGGTCCTCCAGGATCGCCCTCGCCGTGGGCGAGGTGAGCTCGAGGCTTCGGAGCTCCTGCTGGACCCGTAGCGAGCCCTCCACCTCCCGGATGCTGATCCCGCCCGGTAGCTTTGCCATCTGCTGCCCTGCCATCTGCTGCCCCGCTGTGGTTGACACTTTCGGCGCGGTCTCCTGACCCACCGCGCCTCCTTGTGCATACGCCGCGAGCGCGGATCGGGTTCCGTCGCGCGAGCGACATCCAATTCTGTCGCGGCCGGACGTCTCTCCATCTGAACCGCAAATACCAGGACAGCAGAGGGCGCCAAGAGTCTCCCCTGGCGCCCTCTGCGCAACTGCATTTGTATCATTAGGTTACGCCCATGCGACAAATTTGGGTGTCGCGCCTGCGCAGAGGCATGGCGGCGCCTTGTAGGGACCCATTGTAGTTGTCACCTCCACCCACGCGTTCGCTGCCGATCTGGCGAGGCGAACCATCGATCGTGTACCGATTTCACCCACTGAATCTGTCACTTTGCTCAAAACCGGAGTTTAGGATTCATCTCATATCACCTTAGTCCGTCTGATTCACGCCAGGTAGCGTTCCATGGCGGGGTCACGCGAGGACCGCGGGAGCGAGTATCAATCTGTACAGGCAGCAACAAAGAGAGCGAGCCGATCGGCTACGTACCGCCGGTTGAGTTTGAGGAGGCATACGACCGCATCCGGGGCACAGACTCTCCCACCAGCACTCACGTAACGGAGTTCTCTGGGAAGCCTGACGCGGTTCATTCCTGGATAAGCTTCCAGTCAACGTTGGTCTGGGCCTGCGGTAGCCACGCGAACCCCTCTGGTGCGGCTGGTCGTGCGTAGAGCGGATCTTCGTTTTTCAGATCCTCATCACGATTTGTCTGTTTGACTACGACCCCACCCCCTATATCCAAACCACCAACGAAGTAATTGTATCGGCCAGCGGGATTCTCCACACGAACTACGTCCAGCACGAATTCCGTACCTTTCATCCGCCCACACTGGATGGGACCTCCCACATCCTCGCAATTATCGTCGTGACACACTGCCAGGACGATATGGGGTGGATTCCACCGTTCCTTCGGTGATTTGAGGTTCTGCTTCTCGACGATCTTCTCTGCAGCCCGCTGGCCCGAGCCGAAGAATTTTGGAGTCTCAAGATCAATTACCGTTTCCCGGAAACTGCCATTCAGTGCGGCGATCCGGAATGCTCGCGACCCGTTCTCGGCTTCACAGTGTCCAACAAGAATTATTTCGGCGGTGGGAAGACCGGGTGCATTCGGCCACATATTTGAGGCTTCCCAAGTCGCACGCTCCAACATGTGGGCGGCTACCTGTGCCAGTGCCTCCATCCGAAGGAGGTTTCCCTGACCCATATCCGCGACGCAGCTCATCAAGGCGATGAGGGAATCTTTTGCTACCCTGCTGACTCGTACGTCACCGACGGCACAGACTCCGTACGTTCGATACACAGGTTTGGACTCCAGATTGTACGGGTCACGAACTCTCAGGGGTGCGCATACGATTTTGACAGACGCGTCAAAAAGGTTTGGCGTAGGGTGATCCCCTGAAAGTGATCCGGGGACCGTGATGCGTGAGTCACTGGCCACTCGAATGGCTGTGTCATCTCTCCAGACCGCACAAAGTGTCATGGTGATTTTGCTGGTGGGTAGTGGGTCAGTTCGATATTCGGAGCGCCGGCGATCGCTTCACGGGAGCCAGATCGGTGAGCCACGGCATGGCTGGCACAGTCGGTTCCAAGAGAGAACGGCTCCCCAGTAGACGTTGCCCTCTCAAGCCTTTCCCACCTCGGTGTGCGTCCGATTGTAGTATTTCCTGGCGCCCCTACGCGTCGATCAGAATGAGCCGCGTCCAACCTACCCACTATCGGTGATGGAATGAGGCTCGGCTGCGACAGACAATTGTGGGTAGTGCTTTCTGACGTAACGCCGATTTCCGACCTCGGGCACATCAAACTGGATGCCGCGGACCTCGTGCACTGTATAGTTGATCACATCCGCGGCACCTAGATCGAAGAACGCGATGTTGTGCCCCTCTCCGAGCGAGCTTCGGTACGCGATCCCGTCCAGACCGTGCTCCCGGAACATCTCCGCGATGACCTGGGTGGGCGCGTACTCGGCCGAATACTCGTCGCGCTCGACTGGCCGTGCGAATGCGCGGTCGATGTCGCGCCACACCTCGATCTCACGCTCGGCCTCCGGTGGCTCCGAGAAGTAGATCATGTCCCTCCGGTCATCAGAGGTACAGTTCACAAGGGTGAGATCGCGAGCGGTCTTCAATTGGGCGATCGTGATATACGCGCCGATCCACGGCCGCACTTCCGCACCCGCCGTTACCGCATGCGTCGCTGTGTAGAGATAGGGTATCCCTCGCGGATTCACCCGGCCTTCGGATGCCCGATCTCTGAGGGGCATCATCCGGCTGGGCGGAAACGGACGCGGGCCCGGATCTTCCGCTTCCTCTTCGTCGGTCTCAGGCCAGTTGCAGCCGAGTTGCGCACGGAAAAGAAGGCTTCCCGCTTGCAGCACTTCCAGACGCGACTGACTCGTGGCCAGAACTGCTGTCAGAAAGTCCGCCTGTTCGGCATCGCGGCTAAACCTCCAGCGGCGTTTCACAGCGTGCGCGAAGTTTGAGTAGCTGCGGTACGAGGAGAAGGTGGCCATATCCTCCTAAGTGAGCAGAGGGTGTCTGAGGAGTTACTCACGTACGGCGCTATCCTCCTCTTCATCTACCCAGCGCTGCGCTTCCTCCTGATCCCGCCGGTGCTCATCGACAGCTCCGATCACCCCGTCGAGCACCAGGATCGAGCGAAGCGCGTGGGCCTTCGTACCATAGGAGAGGTCGCGCCCGCGAAGAATCGCGTTCCGCGACATCTCCGGAACCGGGTCGGTGGGACCGCAGCTGAAGCCGGTCTTCCAGACCTTCACAAAGTATTCCTTCGCAACCGCAGAGAGAGGTGTGTCGCGGAAGAACTTCTTCGCATCGTTCTGCGCGTTCGGTGATTTCCCAAGCGCATCGCCTAACACCCCCTCGACATGGGGCAAGACCGTGCAGACCGCTGCGAAGTAGCGGCCGTCCTTGTAAGAGTCGATTCCCTCTCGGATCGCAGGCATCCGAGGAGCGAGCCAGCCGAATCGGGACCACTCAGCCACGAGCTCATCCAGTGTGCCGCGGTCATAGAGCTCTAGAACGATCTCGACCGCCTCGTCTGCCGTAATTGCTCCCCCATGATACGAGCGCACGACCTCGTCCAGTGTCCGCGCCGGCAGGTGCCAAGGGCGGTGGCCAGCCCATCGCCAGCAACATCTCGCGTGTGCGCTCGCCTTTGCGGCGCCCGGCTTCTACGAGCGCGCTGATCGTGGCCAGGCGGTTCACGGTTGGCTCCAGCCCCGTTAGCTGGCCCGCCACGCGATCGGTAAGCCCGATCCCTGGGACGATGAAGTTGCCGTACTCCTTCAGGCGAGTATCTATTGCGTGCCGTAGGTGACTGAAATGGCTGGTGCTCATATGTCTGTAAACCGGAAGCTTATGGTGGCCATATCCGTACTTTCGCGTCGGGAGAGAAGAGACTGTGCCATTCGCCTGGGAGGAATCATGCCTGGACTACCGATAGTGAATTGGTTTACGCTCGTTCCGCAGCGAACCCGTCGCCGACCTCCTCACACAAAGCAACAGGCGAAGCGCACATGATGGATGAAGAGGAACTGATAGAAGCGTACATGCGCGATGCCGGCGCAGGTGTGCCCGCGGTGGGTGGTGCGGACTGGCTCGACTACCTGCTCCCGTCTCTGGACTACCAGAGCCAGCTAGTCGCTATTCAGACTCTGCTGCGGCGGCAGCAGGACGCCGACCGAACTACCAACCAAGAGATTCAGGCGATCGCGTCGGATGTACCCCAGTCACAGGGAGCGATACAGCAGCAGGCAATCGACGACTGGGTGGACCATGTGCACGCGTCTGTTTACCAGGACGCCGCACACAGCATGGCAGCGGTCGGGATGCTCGCACCGCTCATTGAGTCGGTCTTCTATCAGGCGATGACCCAGCTGGGCGAGCTATATCACGATAAACAGTTGCCGTTGCCCACGCACCAACGTTTTCACGACCCCGACCACGGGTGGAACTGCCACTACGCATGGATCGGGGGAAAGTTGAGGAAGGACCTGGTTCGAGGGATCCGAGAGATGAGTGACGCACTCGGAATCGGTAAACACCTGCCCCCAAGCTTATCTATGCGCCTAGAGGCACTTTTCGCCTATCGCAACAAGATCTTCCATCTCGGATTCGAGTGGCCCATGAAGGAGCGGCGAGCCTTCGAGAAGCGCACCAAGGCGGAATGGCCGATCGAATGGTTCGTGTGGTCGAGGACGGGAGATGATCCCTGGATCGCGTATCTCTCCGCGCAGTTCATTGATGAGACCCTTGAGGCCGTTTCGGACGTACTGACTGGGCTGGGCCGATTCGTGGGCGACCTCTTGAAGCGGGATTACGCGCCGCCCCAACGAGGAACCACATCCCCAGCATCCCTTTTGTGAACTCATGACGTTTGAGCAGGCATCTTACGAATGTCTTCGTTGAAGCTTGAGGTAGATCCGTCAGATCTTAACCCACTACCGAAGGTTCATACTCTTACACTTCGACCCGCGGACGGAAACAGAAGATTTGAGAAACACGAAGGGGCACAGCGGATTATACGCTGTGCCCCTTCAGCCCGTTTCACTACTCCACCAGGAACTCCAGAGCCCAGATCGAAGCTCGTCACAGGTCTTGGATTACCGCATGGATCGGATGACGAGCGGAACGACCTGGTTGATGACCTCTACGGAGTGGTGCACCAGTTCCCGGTCACGGAGCACGTCTGGATCCTTGTCGCCGTGGGCAAGATTGCACCTGATCTGGTAGATCACGCCCATCAAACGTGCAAGCCGCTCGGCTGGAGCGGATGCCGGGTCGTTGACGATTTGGAGGTCCTCAGTTGCAGTCTGCCGGAAGCTCGGGTCATTCGCGGACCGCCGAGTGTCCCCCGGGGGAAGATGTGAGAAGTACCGGATGCTCGCGTCGAGTTGGGGCAGAAGTGCCGCGGCATCAGCGTCGTTCACATAGCGCCTGATGCCACGCAAGACGCGGTCACGCTCAGAACCACCGCTGCCGGCGGTGTTGTAGCAGGTGTTGAAGCTGGTCCACGCTTGCTGGAACTCGCGAGCGCGGGGAACGCCGCGTTGGAAGAGACGTTCCGCGAGGGCTGCTCGGTCGCGCGTGTTGAAGGCGGGACGGGCCATAGTCGGGCTGACGCTGGAGGCTAGAGCATGTGTGGGTTAGAGGCCTAACACCTAAACTGCCACGATAGTGGCCGCGTCGAAAGCGTGCAAACACGGGGTTGCACGTGGATCTATTACCAGTACCGCTTTCTGGCCGGACCCATTACCCCAGTTCGGAACCAGGGGGCGAGCCGTTGGGTGTCGGTCCCGCAGGGTTTCGATGACGTGATCCAACGGCTGCCCACCGCCGCCGCGAGCCGAACCGGAACAGGGAACTGCGGGTACCAGATGCATCTCCTCCACCCCCGCCCGGGAGATTCACGTCCGCATGCACCGTTTCCACGCGAAGGATCCGTCTCCGGCGGTGCAGAACGCCGTGCATCCCGAGTGGGTCTTCACCCTACGTCCGGACTCCGGAGAGCTGATCCCGTCGGCCGCGGACCTTCGCCACCGCTTCCGGCGAGACGGCAAGCACCTCCTTCCCGACCTGGACGGGCCGGAGGGCCGGATTTACGAACTTGAGCCCGTGAGCCGGTGGGTCGGCGTCCCACCCGCCGCACGCCCCGAGGCGTTCTGCCCCGTCTGCTGCGCGCGCGTGGTGACGAAATGCGGCGAGGTCCTCCGCCCCCACTACGCGCACTCCAGCGATACCTCCTCATGTCCCGCCGGGGCGCCCGAGAGCGCGCTCCACCTTAACACCAAGCTGCTGATCGCCGAGGCGCTCCGCAACGCCGGGCGGCTGCGGATCCGGAAGGTATGCGCGGGCGCCCCGCGGCGGGGGCGTACGAGCCACTGCGACATCCCGGAGACCATGGACTGGCTCCACGGCTGGGACGACGTCCTCGTCGAGTACGACCTGCCCTCTGTCCGAGCGGACGTGATCCTGCTGAGGCAGGGCTGTCCGATTGGTGCGATCGAGGTGTACGTCACGCACGAGGTAGATCACGCGAAGATTGAGACGTTGCGCACGCTCGGCGTACCGTGGGTTGAGGTCCGCGCTCGTGACGTGATTCCGGAACCGGGTACTGGTTTGCCGTGGGTAGCCGGAGCTCCGCTTCTCGTTCGGAGGACTGACCGTGAGGCGCCGTTGCCGTGGCGATGCCCGTTCCACCGCGCAGAGTGGGAGCGGATGCGCCGCCAGGATGAGGCAAAGGGGACACCGTGGCGCGGACGCGCGGTGCGGCTCTCGGGCTGGACCCAAGGCGATCCGTACTACGGAGGCGGGACCCGGTGGGACAGCCGACTTGTGCCGGTGCTCGCGATGCGGAGCACTGGAACTTGGCCGGCCGACGTCTGGCTTGCGGATGCGACCTCGCAGGAGGTGCTCTCACCTCGCGTATGGTGCGACGACGAGGAGGCTGCGAAGGCGGCCGTCGATTACGCTCTGCGTCCCGAGAATCTGCTGGATGCGGGGAGCGGGGTCACGATGGAGAGCCCGATGGACTGGGCGGCACCGGGCGGATTCCTCCGCCCTCTGGAGGAGGTCCGGTACCCAGGACGTCTGCGTCCGGAACGGCCGGGGGAGTTGCCCCGCACGGCGCCCAACACGTCCGATCTGCGCTGGCCGTACGACGCCGCTGCGCACGAGGACGCGGTGTTCCACCCGATCCACGGCTGTGATGCTGACTGGTGCGACCTGCCCACCGAAGACTGGCCGGTTCGCTTCCACAGCATCCGTGGTCAGTTGTGGCTCACGACCTCGCGCAGTGGGGACGAGATCGTAGTGGACGCCTTTACCGAGTCGCTCCTGGGCTGGGTCAAGGTCGCGAGGCACGAGGCGCCGGCAGTGGACGCGCCGGGAGAGACAGATTGGTCTGCCGTGCTCACTGGGATGCACGACGTGCTCCAGGACAGGGGCGGAGACGATCTCCTCATCTATCTCCAGGGGCCGCATTCGCTCCGTGAGGCGTTCGACTATGCGGCTGAGCCCTACATGCCTGCCTCGCGCCTGTTCGGCAGGCCGACTCTGCGGCAGGAGATCACGAGTTCGCCGTCACGGGGGGAAATCCTCGCCGAACTGGATCGGGGGATCGCACGGCTCACCGCGTGGGACATGCTGGACGGCGCGTGGAAGGTGACCCGCCGCGACGGCTATTCGGAGCGGGCGGGCGACTGG
Organism: Longimicrobium sp.; assembly: GCA_036389135.1. NCBI lineage: Bacteria > Pseudomonadati > Gemmatimonadota > Longimicrobiia > Longimicrobiales > Longimicrobiaceae > Longimicrobium > Longimicrobium sp. The sequence goes on along the minus strand of DASVQP010000119.1, from coordinate 35,632 downwards.
ATCGACCGTGTGATCGATCACAACCCTGGCTACTCCGAGTACGGGATCGCTTTCGCCGTCCCGCCCTCCGCCGACGATGTGACGGGACGCCTGCTTGAGCTGGAGCGCGACCAGCGGATGCCGAGGCATCCCTACTGGCTGTGCAGCATCGACGAAGCGGAGCGCATGCGGGAGAGAGTAGGGGTGGGCTACACGTGCCCTGTGGCGCGTGTAGCGGACGGCACCCTGCAGGTCATGGTGCAGAACGGTATGCAGGTGCCGCTTGCCGAGTTCGTCCGCTCCGTGTGCGAGTATCCAAAGGATCTGGTGGACCAGAAACCATTGCGACCCGATGCATACCGCTTCCCGCCGGGGCGGCAGCGAGTGGATGTCTTCCCCTCATGGTTCCTCGAGAATGTGGGCAAAGACGTCTCTGTCCTGCTCGTCGGCCGGAGCGCAAACACACCCATGTCCCTGCCGGTGAAACGGATCGAGGCGCTTCATCGCCTACCCGATGCCACGGTGTGGGCGGAATGCCAAATCGCACGGGCAGGGGAGATGCCGCCTGCGGAGCAGGGCCCTACGCTGTTCGCCCCGTCGGGGTACAGCCGCGCGCTGGTCTGCCTGAGCGCAGGCCGGCGCGATGAGCGCTGGGACGTGCCGCTGGTGGGGCACTTGGCTGAGGGTCGTGCGGAGTGGGAACTCACCTCCGTCCCAGAGCTCCGCGGTGGCCTGATCGACACGTGTCCGGTGCTAGAGCGCATGAGGTCCGCAGGGCGACATACCTACTTGGCTTTGAACGAGTACGGAACATTGGAGGCGGTCCGCGGTGCCCGCACCATCAAGATAAGCGACGCCGGGTGGTGCGCGGCGGACGTCATCCGGAACCCGCCGGCCGCCACGCCGGAGGTGCCTGGTTGGGACGTGCGTACGGGCTTCAGAATCTACTCACGCCTCAAGGAACTCGCGCACTGGCAAGTGATCTTCGAGAGCGACGATTGAGCCGGGAGGACGGGAGCGCAACACGGGAAAGTTGTGCCGCCGCTGGCTCTCAGGTGCAAGGCATCATAGATGTCGGATTGCAGAGCCAACAGGGCGTTAACGGTTGAAGCGATATCGGCTGCGGCAGAACCGTACGATCACCGATCTCGCGGCGAGTGCAGGTCTGAGCGCCCGGACGTGGAGCGCTCGGAGGCGGGTGATCGTCCGACTTTCCTTACGGTCACCCGAACCTTCGGGCGCTCGGCAGGCTTGATGCGCTCGAATCTTTCCTCCCTGAGCCCCTCGTGGCGCCGCTATCTGGTGGGTCTGGGCCACCCCAGGCGGCGCGCCAGTGCGGCGGGCGGGCGGCGCCATGGCTAATCGTGCCGGCCAAAATTCACGTAACGCACGTGCGGTACGCGGCGCAGCGCCTCATAGAGCGGCCCAGGTGATGCTCTGGGGACGCGAGGCGGGCGCCGTGGCAGAAGCCGCCGACCGGAAGCATCGTCTAGCGGCATGAGGCAGTCAGCACTCCTGAATGACTGCCGCCATAAGCACCCGATAGGGGGCGTCGTCAACCGCGAACTCCGCGTAACCGTAGCTGGCCCCGCCGCACTACTGTCCGGTTAACGTAAGTAGACGATTCCATAACGCAGTGCGGCGCAAGCACTTACGGCTGAATCTCGCACACGCCGATTTGAACTCGGGCTCCTTCTTCACCTGCGCATCAAGGTCTTCTACGGCCGCAGCCCAACGCCGTGCGCACGCAGATCTGGATCGTCCTGTCGACATACGTCCTCGTCGCGATTGTGCGGAAAAGGCTCGGCACCCGCCTCGATCTCTACACTTTATTACAGATTCTCAGCGTCTCTCTCTTCGAAAGAAACGCGCTAGAACAAGCCCTCGAGTCCGCGAATTACACAGGAGACCACCCCCCCTTTCATAGCCAGTTGCAGCTCTTCGACTTCTAACCGACAGCAGTGCCCTTTAGCGCCTAGTGTAGCAGGACCTTGTACAAACCCGCCATCGGCCCGTACAGCCCGATCATCATCAAAGCCACCATACCGATCACGATGAACATGACTAGCGGGATGAGCGCTTCCTGCGCCTTCTCGACCTGCGACATCACCTTCTCCTCCAGCCGCTCGGCCGCGTACGCAGCCAGCTCCGGAACCTCACCGGTCTTCTCGCCCGTCCGCAGGATCTGGATGTAGATCCGCGGGATCACGCCGGTCCTCTCCAGTGCGCCGGACACCTTCTTGGTTCCCGCCGCCACATCCTGGGCGGCCGCCGAGAGCCGTGCGGCGACGGCGCTGTTGGGAGCGGTCTGCGCGGCAAGCTGGATCGCCTCAGCTTCGTGGATCGACTTGGTGGAGAGGAGCATCGCGAAAAAGCGCATGAAGCGCGAAACCGAGCTGAGCTTCTGCAGGGGGCCGATGATGGGAATACGGAGGAGGAGGCGGTCCTTCACGTCACGGACCGCCGGCAGGGAGAGTATCTTCGGCAGAAGGAGGAGGCCGATCCCCGCTGCGAAGAACGCTCCGTCCCCCGCCGCCGATGCCACGTTGCCCAGCGCAATCAGCACCCGGGTCACGATCGGCAGCTCAACCCCCTCCCGCTCGTAGATGCCGGCGAACGTGGGCACCACCGTCTGGATCATGTACCAGCCACCCATGAACGTCGCCCCGAGCGTGAACATCGGCTGGATCATCGCGCGGGCTACCTTGCTGCGGATCTTCTCGGCCGTGACGAGACCCGTGGCGAGCGGGTCGAGCATGCGCTCCAGGGTGCCCGCGTGCTCCCCCGCGGCGATGATCTCGGTGTAGACGCGATCGAAGATGCGCGGGTGTGCGCGCATCGCCTTGTTGAGCGGCAGTCCGCGCTTGGTCGCGAGTTCAAGCGCCTCCACCGCGTCGCGGAGGGCGGGGGACTCGATGTCGGGGACGAGCGTTTCGAGTGCCTCGGGCGCATTGCTGCCTGCCTTCAGCAGCGTCGCCAGCTGGCGCGTGAAATCGGGCAGCTCCTTGCCGGGGGCCGGGCCGCGAAGGTGGGCGACCCAACGCCGGACACGGAAAACGTTCCGTCCCTCGCCATCCGGCGGAGCCGTGCTTCTCCCGGCCGCCGACCCGGGAATCGTGGTATCGTACGAAAAGCTCATGGATGCCTTAGTTGGACGTTTCCTCGATGACTTCGGCGAGTGATGTCGCGCCGTCGAGTGCGTGGAGCTGCGCCGCGTCCTGGAGCGTACGCATCCCGTCCGCGCGGGCGATCGCGAGGATGTCGGCCTGCGTCCGCCCGTCCGCGATCGCGCGCCGGATGGGCTCGGTGATCTCCAGGACCTCGAAGACGCCGATGCGCCCGCGATACCCGCGGCCCTGGCAGCCCTCGCAGGGAGCACCGGAATTGGTGACTCCTGTCCCCCGGCGGAACTCGCGGCGTGCCACTGCAGGCGGGTCGAACCCGGCCGCGACCAGCTCGCCGGCCTCGGGCACGTACGACTCCGCGCAGCGCGCGCAGACGCGCCGCAGCAGGCGCTGAGCGACGATGGCTCGCGTCGCCGCCGCGATCACGTACCTGTCCATCCCCATGTCGAGGAGACGCGTGACGGTGGATGGGGCGTCGTTCGTGTGGATGGTCGAGAGGACGAGCTTGCCGGTGAGTGCGGCCGAAAGCGCCATCCGCGCGGTCTCTTGATCGCGGACCTCGCCGACCATGATGACGTCGGGATCCTGGCGCAGAAACGCGCGGAGCATCACCGCGTAGCTGCGATCCAGCTTCGGGTCGTCGTGGGGGAGGACCTGCACCTGCTGAATCCCGGGAAGCTTGCGCTCGACGGGGTCTTCCACCGTGTAGATGTTCGTGTCCGGGCGGTTCAGCGCGGTCAGGACGGCTGCCAGGGTGGTGGACTTTCCGCTGTTCGTCGGCCCCGTCACCAGCACCAGCCCCTTCTTCGCGCGCATCGCGCGCTCCAGAAGCGCCCGCTCCCTGCCTTCGATCCCGAGCTGGCCGAGATCCGTCGGAACGTCACTGAAGTCCAGCACGCGGAGCACGAGCTTCTCCCCGTGGACGGTCGGCAGGCTGCCCACCCGGAAGGGCACCTCACGCCCGTCGACCTGCAGCGTGAGCGCGCCGTCCTGGGGCATGCGGTCGCTCGCGGAGCGCATCTCGGCCAGGTACTTGATATGGCCAGCGATATGTCCGGCAACGCGCGGATCGGTTTCCCGGCGTGCTTCAACGAGCTTCCCGTCGATGCGGTAGCGGACGCGGGTGTGGTCCTCGTAGACCTCGAAGTGCACGTCTGAAGCGCGGCGCCGGACACCGTCCCGGAGCACTTCACGGACGTACGCCGGAACCGCGGCCTCGCGGACGCGCTGCTCGACCGCATCGCTCCGACGCGCCGACAAGCTCTCCTCGTCCTCCATCACCGCCTCGATCGCCCGCCCTGCAGTCCGCGCCAGTGCCTCCCCGCCCGGATAGCATCGCTGGATGAAGTCCCACAGCGAGCGCTCGTCCGCGAGGACCGGCTGGACGTCGAGGCCGGTGTGGCCGCGGAGCCGCGCCAGGGCGTCCGTGTCGAAGGGATCCCGCATGGCGAGCTGGAGCGTATGCCCGACCTGAGTGACCGGCGCGACGCCGAGCTCACGAGCCAGGGCGGGCGGCACCAGCCCAACGATCCGCCGATCGGGGAGTTCGCGGGCGAGATCCATGGGGGGCATGCCGAATTCGCTCTCCAGCGCGGCGCGGGCCTGCGCCGGGGACACCGCGGCCGCGTCGAGGAGGTGGAAGAGGATCCCGCCGCGGGCGCCGGCGTCGGCGTCCCTCGCCGACCCTGCGGCCTGGATCTGTTCCGGCGTCACGATGCCCAGAGCGTGCAGTGCTTCGGCGACTCGATCCTGCGCGTGCGGGAAGGTCGCGGGGTCAGCCGTCGTCATCGTCCTGAGTTTTCAAGGGTGGCCGAGGCGTTCAGGCTCGGCGGAATGCGCACCGGCCAGCGGCGGCCGGGTGGGGTCATGCCGCGCACGAGGTGGGGGTTCAGGTGCTGGACGGAGGCGGTCGCCACCCCGATGGAGCGCGCAACCGAATCCAGTCTCACGCCACCGGGAATCCACACCTCGTCAAATGCGAGCACGGGATGTGGACGCGGGTTGAGCCCGAACGCACGGGGTCTCCGCGCGATCTCCGCGGCGGCGAGGTAGAGCGGGACGTATCGCTGGGTTTCACGCGGGAGGATGCGCTCGGATCTGCCAGTACAGCCGCTCGTCGCCGCGGCGCCCCCCGGCGCGCCGTCCGACCGCCCGCGCCACGCGGCCGGAGCCGGCGTTGTAGGCGGCCAGCGCGAGATGCCAGCTCCCGAACTCGGCGTGGAGATCGCGAAGGTGCTCGGCTGCCGCGACGGTGGAGCGGATCGGGTCGCGGCGCTCATCCACGTACTCGGATACCTCCAGGTCGTAGAGGCGGCCCGTCGGTGCCATGAACTGCCACATGCCGGTCGCGCCGGCGTGGCTGACCGCGCTCTCGCGGAACTCGCTCTCCACCATCACCAGATATAGCAGCTCCTCCGGGAGCCCATGCCGTCTCAGGGTCTGGCGGATCAGCTGCTCGTACCGGGTCATCCGCCCGAGCGCCTCCTCGAACCCGTCGCGATACGCGGGGTCCGAGGCGAATCGCAGGATCCCCCGCGAAATGGACGGAAGCAAAAGCGTCGAAGAGGACGGGATCGAACTGCGTCCCGCGTCCCCGCTCCATGATCTGAAATGCGGCGTTCTCCGACAGTGGGCCCCGGTACGGCCGTGCGGAGGTGAGCGCGTCGAAGACGTCGGCGATGGCGATCACGCGGGCGAACGGGTGAATCGAGTCTCCCGCCAGCCCACCCGGATAGCCGCTCCCATCCCAGCACTCGTGATGCTCACCAGCGACCCGCGCGGCCACCTGCAGCAGGGGAGTGGATGTGCCGGCAAGGAGCCGCCGCCCGATGGCCGGGTGGCGCTCGACGGTCTGCCTCTCCCTGAAGGTGAGCGGACCCGGCTTCGTGAGGATGGCGGCGCTGATTCCGAGCTTCCCGACGTCGTGGAGCGCGGCATGGATCCGCAGCTCGCCCGCGTCTTCCTGCGTCCATCCGGCAGCCAGTGCGATGGCCTCGGCGATCATGCCGACGCCGTGCATGTGGGCAATTGCTCCCGGCTCGGCCACGCGGCCGGCGCAGGTGACCAGGGGCTCGAGGAGGCGGTCGCGGGCGTCACCGGGCGACAGGTCTGACGGGGCCGTGCGCCAGCGCGAGTCGATCGCGCGGATGGCCTCTCGGATGGAGCGCCGCGCGGAGGTGATGCTCGGCGCTCCAGGGGAGTGCGGGGTATCCGTGTGCATTCGCTTCGTCGTTGCGGAGGAGGGAGCAGCTCTGCGAATGCTGATACCTCCCTGCCGGTTGGACGGTTGTCGGCCCGCCGCTGCCCTCCGCCCGAAATCGTGAACCCTTCCCGGAACGCGACGCTTCCCTCGAATGCTCGGACCCCCATTGAGCCTGCTCGATGAGCAGGTCAGGCTCGCGCTCGTTGCCGCCGCGGAGGCGCTCGCGGCTGCACCCGGTGCTCTGTATCCGCTGGTCTACGTGGGCCCCCTGGCGCGCGCCGACGCGCTGAACCGAGCGGCCGCCGAGGCGGCGGCTGCTTTCGGTATCGGCTGCGGGACGTGGACCCCCCATGCCGCCCCGCGCGGCCCAGCCCTCCTTGTTTGTGACAGCGAAGAGATCCCTGCCGCGCTGCGGGAGCTGCCCGACCAGGTGCAGCTCATCGCGTGGGGTCCGTCTGCGGCTGGGGACCTGCCGCCGGGCGTGCGGGACGCCGTCCGGGCGCCGGGCAACCTCGTGATCGAGGTGGATGCCGGCGGCCTGGCACGCGAGTCAGCGTGGCTGGGCGGCAGCGTGGACCGCGCCGCGAAAGAGGGGCGGGGGGCGCTGGTCGTCATCGCCCCGCGCGAGTCGCTTCACCTGCACGCGGACCACGCGCTCCTCCTGCTCGAGTCATCGGGCGTGAGCGCCCGCGCGGCGAGCGGTTCCGAAGACGCGGGCACGGGCGAGCAGGCACTCGTCGCGGTCTGGACGGCCAGTGCGGCGGTGGGCCCTGAGCCGTTGTCACGCATGGCTGGCGACCTTCACCAGGCGGGGCGGACCCTCGTGCTCGTTACGGACACGGGGTCGTGGGAAAGCCTGCGTGAGACCGACGTGTGGGCCGACGCTGCCGGGCCGTGCACCGTGGTCCGCGTGGGTCCGCTCGGGCCGGACGCGGCTCATGCGGGGCTTCCCTGGCCGCAGGTTACGGCGATCTGGATCGGTGCGCCCGACGCGGCCGATGCGGAGGCGATCCTCCTTCCGGATGGAACGACACTCCTGGAGGGGCTTGGCTACCTGGAGGTGCGCGGAAGGGCGGGGCGCCTCGTTGCATGGCGCCCTGACGCTCTGGCGACCGTCTCCGTGGATGCGCGTGCGGCCGGCGCAGCCGTGGTGTCCGCCGAGGTCTGCGGAGCCGGTGATGCGACGGACCGGGAGAGCGTCCTTAACGTGCTGGATCAGGTTCGGCGCTGGCCCGGCCTGCGTTTGGCCGTGGTCTGGGGTGGAACCGACGAAGCGGATACAGTGGTCGAGGAACCGGTTCAGCGTGTCGGGTTCCACCTCTCGCGGCTGGATGACGAACGCGCAGGCGCCGCGGCGCCGCCGGTCGCGCGCGCGCATCCGCGCCTCGGGCTGCACGCCGTCGCGCACAGGCTCGTCGGGCTGGGGTTGCGCGACGCCGCGCTGATCCTGCTCCGGGACGCCGAGCGCGAGTCGCGGTGGGGGGTTGATGAGGAGATGCTGCTCGGCTTCCTCGTCTCCGGTGCGGACCCGCAGGAGGCGATCACGCGACTGAGACACGCGGCTCTCCGCCTCGCGACGGGGACGGCCGCGGAGGACAGCTGGGTACGGCAGACGAATGCGACGCTGAACGCGCTCCTGTTGATGGTGCGCACCCGACAGGTGGCCGCGGACGACGCGTGGGCAACGGTCGCGTCGTGGCTCCAGGATGCCGGCACGGTGTGGGTTGCGAGCGGCCGGCATGCCGCCGTGCTCTTCGAGCTGGCCGCGCGTGCGGGCAGGGTGGCGGAGGCGCACCGATTCGCCTCCATGTTCCGAGCGATGACGGGTGGCGACGATCCGCTCAGCGCCGCCCTCACGCCCGTCCTCCACGCCGTCGTGGGAGTTCCCGCGTGAAAGTGAATCTCCGCACCCAGTGGATCCACGCGTCTGCCCTGGCCACGGTTCTCCTCTCGGCCGGCGTCCTCATCGGGTCCTACCTGTCCCCGGAACCGTCGCCGCCGCCTTCCGCCGCAGCGGCGCCCCAGCGATCCGTGAAGCCCGCGGCCGCGCCTGGTCCCCTCGCGGGTGCACCGCCGGCGGCCGCGACCTCCGCCGAGCCGCACGTTCCCGCCGCGCCGGGCTTCGAGCCATTCGACGCCGGCGTTCCGCGCCCTGAATTCGGTGGCCAGTACGCGGTGCTGCGCGGCGCGAACACGGTGGAGCGACCTGGTTCCGTGGTGCCGGACGCGGCCGTCCCGACCGCGTCGAGTGGCCCCGCTCCCGCCGCGCCCGTTCCGCCGGCGCCGCCGGAGCCTGTCGTCGCCGAGCCTCCGCGTCCGGAGTCGGGAGCCGCCGAACCGAGCGCCGTTCCTGCACGGAACCGTCCCTCGCCGGCGCAGGGAATCCCGCGCGGGATCGCGCTGCGTCAGCCGCTGCTGGCCATCGTCCGCACCGGCGGGCGAGCGGTCTTCCACGACCTCGGGAACGGCGGTGGTCCTACGCCGGCGGGCCTCGAAGGTGAGTGGGCGGTGATTGGCCGGTGTGAGCTGCGCGCGCGGGTCGATCTCGCGATGCCTTCGCGGCAGATCGGGGACCTTCGAGGGATCGGCCGCGCGGAAGGCGGCAGCCAGTGGAGCGGGGAACCGGTCGTTCCGCGCCAGGCGTGCGAAGTGGCGAGCGAGCGCTTTACACGTCCCCGCGCCGCCTCGGACGCTGACCGGGGCGCGTATGCGGCCGCGGGGGCCTCGCTGGGTTACGCGGCGAGCGACCTGCGGCAGGTTCTCGACGTTCGCGGTGGTGTTCTGCTGGCTTACGGCGGGGCGCGGGGCTCTGCGCTTGTCGCCTGCGTGGGTTCCGGGTCCCGCGTGACGGTGCAGTGGACGTACAGCGGGGAGCCGGGCGACGGCGATCTCTCCCTGGTCGGGGTATATCGGAATGGCGCCGACGTCCAGGCATGGGTGCTCCTCGGGCCGCGGGGCTCGCCGGGGGCGCTCATGATCCTCTCCAGTTCCGACCTGCGAACGTGGTCCCGAAGCGGGCCTTTCGAGCTCAACCAACCCTGATCGCGCGTGAACATGAGTAGATGGGGCATTATCGGGATCTCACTCTCCTTCGCGATCCCGGCGGGCTGTGCGCCCGTGACGGGACGTCCGACGGATCTGCCGTCTACGCCCGGCGCGTACCCGCGTGCGGATCGGGTGGGCGGGCGGCCGCAAGCGGTGCTTTCAGCCCGGCGTGAGCCTGGTTGGCGGCCGGCCCGCGACGCGGCCGGCACCCTGGGGGTCGACGCACCGATCGGCAACGTGCTGGCCGCCCTCCCGGCGATCGGGCACCCGGTCCCGATGCGGTCCCTTTCCTGGCCGCGTCCCGTGCAGCTGTCCGACGTCGGCGACGCCGGGTTCACCGTCAGCGGTGAATGGATCGAGGTGGCGGTGCTCGTGTCGGAGCTGCGGTGCGGGGTGAGGGCCGAAGCCGTGCGCGCGCGGGTCGTGGCCGAGGTGTCAGAGACGGGCGAGCACGTCCGGGTGGAATCGCGCTTCGAGTGGGAGGGCACTACGGAGTGCGAAGTCTCCGATCTCGGGATGCACCGTCTGCAGCGCGCGGCGATGGACGTGTACCTCTGGGTGCGCCGGCTTGCCCGCGAAGGCACGGTGGTCCCGGGGGCGGCATGACGTTCCTCGGTGCGGTGGCCCTTCTGGCGGCGGTCACCCTCGGTACGCTGACGGGTGGCTCACTCGAACTCCTGGCGCGCCGGCTGCCCGACCCCGGCGCGCCGCGCCTGGCCGGTGTCACGATCCGGCTCCGCAGACACGGCGCAACTGCCGGCGCGATGGTCGGAGGGTTGATCCCATTCGCGGCCTGGATCTTCACCCCGACACCCGCCGCCGCAGGCGCGGCGTGCGTGGTCGGGTGGCTCCTCCTTGGCATCGCGATCTATGACGAGCGGACGCTCCAGATCCCGCACGTTCTCTGGATCGGCGGAATCGCCGCGGGACTGGCGCTCGGGTGGTGCCAGGCGGGATGGGGCGGCATGGCGGGTCGCGCGCTGACCGCGCTCGGCCTCGCCGGAGGGCTCCGTGCGGCGGCGGCGCTTGCCGGTGCAGTCAAGCGGAGGGCGCCGGTCGGCGCGGCGGACTACGGTGTGATCGGATTCGTCGGTGCGCTGCCCGGCGGGACGCTAGGCATCGACGTGGTCCTCGTCGCGGGCGTGATCGCGCTCGCATACCTCTCGCCGCAACCGCGTGCTTTCGGGGCGCGCCTCCTCCATGGATGCGTGACCGCGGCTGGGGCGGCCCTGGCGGCGTTCGGTGGGCCGGCCGGCGCCGGCGTCGCCGCGCTCGGGCTTGTGCTCCTTCGCCCGCCCGCGCGAGCTCGCGGCGAGTCTTTGCCGGATGCGGCGGCGCCGTTCGGTGCGTGCCTGGCGCTGGCCGCCATCATCGTCATCCTCGGGGGTGCGACCCCCACCCTCCAGGGCACATCAGCCCTTCGGAACGACCTCGTTCTCACCCACCTCCTCTCGGACAACCGATGATCTCTCGTGCTCACTTCGCCGCGGCGGCGGTCGCACTCCTCGGGACCGCGCCGCTCTCGGCGCAACAGCCGCTTTCGCTCGGGACGGCCGCTGCCGTGGGCGACGCGGCCGTGACGGAATCACGCCGCGCCGACGCCGTGCAGTGGAACCCCGCACTCGTGGGGATCTACGACGGGCCGCTCTCGTCGTACTCGCTCGTTTCGGTGGACGTGGGTGCGCTGCCAGCGGCATCCTGGCTCACCTCCGCCTCGGCCCTCGGGTTCGACGGCTGGGGGATGGCCCGCCTGCCGCGCCGGGCGGCGCCCCGCGGCGGCGCCGGGTTCGGCGACGCGCGCATCCGCTGGTTCGCGACGCAGCACCGCGACCTGGCGGTGACCCTTTCGTCGGGAGAGATCGTGGGCGCCGACGTTCCCGCCGGCATCGGCGAGCCGCTGGGCGGGTCCCCGGTTCGCGCGCCGGGTACCGCGGACTCGGCCATGCGGTCTACCTACTCGGTGCTGGCGGTGACCCGCGGATCTCATGTCGGTCGGATGCCCGTGCTGGGGAGCGTATGGCTGGGAGCCACCGCCAAGGGGTGGCTGGCCCACTCCTACGCCCGCGGCGGTTTTCGCGGCGACGCGCCGGGCGAGGACGTCTTCCGGGAGACGCGCATCGAGAACGTCCCCGGGTACGGGGTGGACGTGGGTGTTCTCGCGCAGCCGGTCGCGAGGGTACGCGTCGGCGTGTCGGCCTCGAATGTGGTGTCCGGGGCGTTCCGGCCGAAGAATGGTCCGCGGGTCCGCGATGTCGCTGTTCTTCAAGGCGCCACCGGTGGCTATGAGGTGGTCGAGTCGAACGGTGCGTACCTCGGACAGGGAGATGAGGACACCGAGGAAGGCCGGCTCGCGGCTGCCCTCTGGGAGTCGGTCGGTTTCCCGGCCGTCGTGCGTGCGGGCGGGAGCGTCGAGACCGACGCCGGATCGTTTTCGGCGGCGTGGCGAGCAACGGTGCGGGACGGCGGGCTCGATCCGGAGTGGCAGGCGGCGCCCTTCACGCTCGCGTTCACCGGCAGCGCGTCCATGCCGGTCCGTGCGTCGTACGCCTGGGGCAGCGATGCGAAAGCGATCGGGCTGGGAGTCCGGCTGGGCACCTGTGAGCGCCAGTGGGTCGCCAGCGTAGTCCGGCGGACCGGCCCGTGGGGAGCGAGCTTCGGGTTCTCGGCCTCGTTGTCGGTCGGTTCCACGGCCGGCTGCGATCTCTTTCGCTCCTGACCCACCACGCCGAGGACGAGATGACCATGACGGGCGGCGACGGCGGACGGTCCCCCGATGAGCAGATCCGGACGCTTCGGGAGGACTCGCCGCGATGGCACCTGGAGGCGGCGGAGGAGGAGATCGACGCGGGACGCCTGGACGTTGCCCGTGCGGCCCTGGCGCGCGCGCGGGAGACGCTGAGCCCTGGGCCGGACACCGATGAGGCCGCCTTCGTAGCGGTGAGGCTCGCCGCCGCGTCCGTCGACCTCAAAACGGCGACGGCAGAGGTCGTCGGCCTGGTGGAGCGACGGGACCCGGCGGACCCGGTCTGGAACCGGCGTCTGAGGCGTATCATCGAGGGGGCGCCGCGTGTCTTCTCGCGTTCCATGCGCGCGGGGCTGCTGGACCTTCTGCCCCCCGTCCCCGGAGACGCGCCGTCCACAGCCGGGAGCGCGGGGATCGTCGCCAGCCCGACACTGCCCGACCTGCCAGGCGAGGACGAGTGGGGTGACGCCGCGCCTGTGGCCCCCGCTGCGGCGGCAGACTCCGGCGGCGATGTCATTGCGCGCCCGATCCTCCCCGAACTACCCGGCGAAGACGATTGGGGCGAAGCCGACGCTGGCGTCGAGGCGGACATCGGCGACGGCGGCGTGGGCGAACCCGCCGGCTCTCACCGCGCTTCCGGCGAAGCGCTGCCGCCGGTCCCGACGGTCAGCCCGTTCGAGCGCGCGAGGGGGACGCGGGTGGCGCACGCTGCCGAAGAGCCGCTGCAGGTGGCAGACCGCGGCGTGGAGCGGGGCGGGGACGACGTCGTCGTGCTGTTGGACCTGACGCTCGACGGCCCCGCGGCGCCCGCGGGGTTTTCAGGCCGGGTGACGATCGCGGCCGAGGACGCGGATCTCACGGACCCCGACGCGCTTCGCGACCGGCTGGTGGAGGAGATGCTGGCGAGCGTGTCCGATGAGGAGGGACAGTTGCTCTTCGAGACCGCGACGACGTTCCTGATCAACCGTGATTTCGAGACTGCGGAGGTCATGTTCTCCGCCGCGATGCAGCTCCCCGAGCTGCGGGTTCCCGCGTGTGAGGGCGTGATGCAGAGCCTGGTCGGAGCCGGGCGCTTCGTGGAGGCGGTGGCCACAGGCGCACGCGCGACACGGATTTTCGCCCGGGAAGGAGATTCGCTGTTGGGGATCGTGTACCTTCAGGGCATTGCGGCTCAGGCGGTGGACGACGATGCGCTGGCGCGCTCGTGTTTCGCCCGGGTCGCGGCCAGTGGCCATGCCGCGCACTTCCCCGATCTGCAGGACCGCCAGGCAGCCGTAGGATGCTGAAGGATCGTGAGGCGACGGCGCAGCCGCTCGTTGAGCGACTGGTATCCGATGCCGAGACACAGGCTGCGGCGGGACGTGTCCGTGAGGCGCTGGTCCTCCTTCGCTGGGCGTCCAGGATCAGTCCGGACGGCGTGCTCCCGGTGGTGCTGCTCGCGTTCCACCGCCTACGTGCGGCTCGTCCGCGCGCTGCTGCCGTGCCGAACATCCCGGCGCCGCCGCGCGGCGCGCCGGTGGACGTGAATCCCAGCGCCGATGGTCTGCCCTCGGACGCACTTGGATTTCCGGTGCCTCGGTTTCCGACTGCCCGGCCTGTGATCGACGCCGAGGGGTTCGTGCCTGCCCCGCGGGCACTTGCCGTCCGCCGCGTTGCCCCAGCCGAACCGACGTTCCGTCCCACGCCGACGCCGAGGCGGGCGGCACTGGCGCCCGTCCTGGTGGTCGCCGCCGCCGCCGCGCTGGTGCTCGCGCCGCAGGGGGAGATGCTGATGGCCCGGTTCCGCTCGTTCAAGCGACCGGCGGAGCCTGGCGCTGTCGCTCTTCGAAGCGGCGACCCCGGGCGGGCGCTGTCGGAAACGGCCGCCGTCGGGCGTACTGCCCCGGTGCTTCTCCTGCGCGGCGGGGCGTACCTCGCCCTCGGCGACACCGCCGCCGCGCTCGCTTCCCTGGACTCGGCCGCGGCGAACCCGGCGGCAAGCGCCGACGAATCCCGCCAGGCCGCGGAGCTCCTTGGGCGATTGCCGGGTGGTGAGCACTCGGCCGCGGATGCGTACCTGCGCGCATTCGAGGCGGGGCTGGCGAGGGAGCACTGGGGCGCCGCCGCGGAAGCCCTGGAGCGGGCCGGACGCTCGCAGCAGGCACGGCGACTCCGGGACCTATCGGAGCACCGCGGGGCGCCATAGCTCCGACGGTCACCTTCGCTCTTCCGACGGATTACCGGAGAATGCGGGTTACGTTCGCGGAAATCGAGGCACTGTGCGGAATCTCCGCATAGGGGACCATAGCTGGGTCAACCTCCGTCGCCTTTAAAGCTGCCGGCGTGTGCCCCTGGCTCCCTTCCAGGGGCTCAAAGACGGTCTTAACGGCGGTCTTCGACGGCGCACGCGCACCCTCTCTGCCAAGTTCAGGTGAGACAGTTATCGTTCTCGAATTACTGAGCAAGAGGGCAGAGAGAGAAACGAGCTGGATAACAGACTGAACGGAACCGGGGGCACCGGGTTGCAGCGAGCAGTAGGCGAGCGGAGCGAAGTGGCCCCCGTTACGGCCGCGGCCCGGATACCCCCGATCCCGAACTGTCGAGCGGCCGAAGCGGCGGCGGCTTCGCGGCCGAGTACAAGCTGCGAATTGTGCAGGCGGCCGACGCCTGCTCCAGGCCGGGCGAGATCGGCGCGCTGCTGCGCCGCGAGGGGGCGGCTCCTGGACCTTCGCGACCATGCTTCGTGCGCGCTGGAGCAGCTCGATGAGCGCTCGCTAGCCGAAACTGTCGGCGCGGCGAACCCGACACCATTCCTCTTAGATGGGATTGTCGGCGTCCGCCCGCCGTGGCCGCGCACCGTTGCCGGGGCGCGTGCCCGCGCCCTAGAATTACGCCGCCAGGACCGGTCTGTGCACCACTCGTCTCCCCACCATGTAGAGGAACGATGAAAGAAGTTTTGATTTACTGCGAAGGCTCTTCCAGTCGCGAGATGATGATGGCGCTGGGTCCGTTCCTGGCGGGAAGCGCCACGCTGGAACTCCGTCCCCGGTCTATGCGGGTACGCTCGCCTGTGATCGACCCTAACGTCCTCGCCGGGATCATCCAGGCCAGCGCCGAGGTCCTGGCCGTGTTCATCGCGGGTTTGATCGCGTACTGCAGCCGCCCGCGCGACGAAGCACCTAGGCCCGGTCGGTCGATCCGGATCTCCGGAGAAGACGGGGTCACCATTGATGTCCCGCTCGACGCCGACCCCGAGCGAGTCGCGGCGGCGGTCGAACTGGTGCGGCGAAGCGAACGTCCCCGCATCCTCCTGCCCTGAGCCGCCGGGCGTCACACGCCCGTGTAGCAGAAGCCCGCTCAGTAGTACGCGTCCTGAAAGTCCTCCTCGCCCTCAATCACGTCCTCGAACCTGGGAAGGGAGGAACCGGTTGGCTCGCCGCCCCATCGGGCCGCATAGTACGCCCGCGGTTCCTCGCGGTCGGCGCGGCGCATCCACCGCTGGGTGCGGGCTGCCTAGTTCAGCATGCGGAGCGCACGCTCGCGCTGCAAGGCCGCCCCCAGTCCCGGGTCGCGGTCGCGCGGATGCAGTTAGAGCGCACGCTCGCGGAGGGCGAGCCGCTCTCGTTCTGCGGCCGGCCGCGGTTCGCCGGCCATCTGGCGGAGGTTGCGGTGGAGCTCACGCTCGGGTGTGGATGCGCGAGCGCCGAAACCGTCCGCCGCAGTCGGTTCCGGACTCCGCTCAACCAAGTCGGAGGGCGTGCGACATCGTCCAGGCGCATGAACCGGTTGATCCGCCCCGAGTTCCACGCGGTTCCTGGCCAAGTCTCCATAGGGGATGAGCAGGAACGCAGGGGCGGAACCATGACGAATGATGACGAATACGAAAATCCAAGCGCGAGAACGCAAGATCTATCGGGAAACCCTCAGTCTGTCCGGGAATGCACGATAATCGCCCGGGGCTCCCGGTGCAAGCAGGATCTGACGCTAACCAATCGGCGCGACGACTTCCTTGATTCCTTCCAAGCCAGATCGCTCGATGGTAGAACCGGCACGATATGCTGGCGTTCATAAACTCGCTGCGGCGATCCAATGACGGACCCGAGGGAAAGGCTCTCCCTAGTCCTAGTTTGCGCACGTGCGTTGAGGAGGGGCTCATTCTCGCGGCGATGGGCGAGCGACCTGGAACTGCATCGCGCATTTCGGGAGCATGCACTACGCGAGATAGCCCGTCCCCGCGAGGTTCAACAAACCTTGCGCTTGCGACGGCCCCTCCTCATAAATAGACTGGAGTCTGACTGCACCTTGTTACCGGAGAACGTCCATGGCCGACATCTTTAGCCTGCTCGCACGCACTCTGAATAATCTCTTTGGCGGCGGCGGCGAGAACGAGCGCCTGTGCAGCTACTGCCGTCGCCCGCTTACCGGGCTCGTCTACAATGGCATGCACCAGCGTTGCGCGGAAGACCTCGGGATCACGACCACCGTGGAATCGCGCAGCGCTGCAGGATCCCAGTTCAGCCGCCGCTGACTCGAGCCCGCTCTCCCGGCCCGCAGTGGAACGGGAGTCAGCCCTCGCTCGCGGTTGGGGTGTCCAACGATAGCTTCCGTTGAGCCACCGTGCAGCGGCGGTCGTCGGGCGCGATGTACGGGCGGCGACATCTCGGCAGATGCCACGCGCCAGAGCGTCGCCATACGCCTCTTTTCTGGTCCACCGACTGCGCGACCAACGTCATACCTGGACCCAGCCTGCCCCCTTTCTCGATCATTACTCCGGAACACGTGACGATGCACGCTGAAACCGCCCGGATCATCCAGGAGATCGCGGACTTGGCGGACTTCAGCTTGGAAGAGCAGAAGACGGGCTTGGCGGAGATCCTCGGACGCTATCCACAATTGGATGTGTCGGCTCTTCTCTCCGGTTTACAAGCGACAGGTATCGAACTCTTGGGCAACAAAGCTCTCTCATTAAAGGGAGCGTTCCTCCTCGTCGTCCGGGCGCAGATTGAGCGAGCGGTAGAGAGGGCCCCGACCGAAGCACACTTCGAACTCCTCGCCCGGGTGTTCCCTCCTTTCTTTCGAGTTCGTGGTACCAAATCTTTCGTGTCAGCAGCACAGGTGCTTTGCGACGCGTTAAATGAGCGGAAGGATTTGTTAAATGAGGCATTTCCACACGCAATTGACATTCACATAAAAACGTTGTACGGGATCGAGCCGTGCCCAACGCCGCCGAGCCGGAAAACGGTACTCAGTTCCTTCGGCGTTGCCGTGATAAGATGGTGGCTCAAAGACTCAGAATATGCCGGCAAATGCAGGGTGCTTATGCTGTTTGCACAAACACTGCTAGGTTTTCGTCATGGGAACTACCGCTTCGTGGTGGAAGCAGCGCTCGTTGCAATCCAAGCAGCCATTCAGGTACTCCCGCGCTGGCCTGAATCCCTGGTCTTCAAACTGAGAGGGAGCGCGTACGGGGTTTTAGGGCGGGTATACATGGAGAGATTTCAGGATGGGCAGAATGAGTACGCGCGCGACGCCAACATTGAGCTTGCCGTGTCCGCGTTTCAGGAGTCCATCGCGTCGTTCGCCAGAGTCGCACTCCGGCTCGTTGAGGAGGCCCATGCCCATACAAGTCTCGCTGCCGCCCTCATGGAGCGAACGCTCGGAGATCTGGGTCAGCATATCGAAGATGCCATAGTAGAGGTGAACCTGGCCCTCGGTTTCCTGGATAACGGAGGATGGCGAAAGGAGCATCCGCAGGAATGGGCATACGCGAAGATGATCCGTGGGCTCCTTCTCCTGCGACGCCTGCGCGGAGACCGCCAAGAAGATCATGCCCACGCTCTTGCGGATCTTTCCGCAGCGTTCGAAGAATGGAGTCGGCTCGATCTTTCGGCTTGGGCGGCCGTGACCATGGGTGCAATCGCCGACGTTTTCTCGTCAAGGTCATTTATTGATCAGGATAAAAATGATCTGAAGGATGCGATAAATGCCTACTGGGACGCGACTGAATATGCGATAGCCGCCTCAGATCCTATCCTCGTCGGCATTCACTATCATAAGCTGGCCGAGGCCTGTTTCGAACACGCGCGCCGCCTCGGCGGAGACTCCGAGATGGAAGCCGTCGGCTTCATGTCGTTGAGGCGTGCAGCGGATATCCTGAAAGACAGCGGACTTCGTTATTACCAGGAGTTGATTCGGCTGGACCGTGCCCAGGCACTTCTGGAGTTCGTGGACACCGAATCGATGCCGACATTCTCCCCGATCTACGAAATTGCGAATCTGCTAGATCTGAATCTGAGGCTGGAGGGCAGTGGGCCGGGTTCGTTTTTCGTTCGATCGGCATATCCGCGGGAATGGGCACTCCTGAGAGTAGCCCAGGGCCAGACGTTGATCCGTAGAAACGGGGCCGGTCCCTTTGCTTCGAGTACCGATCTAGATGCTGGCTTTCGAGCGCTGCGCGAGGCGCTTACCGAGTTGACCCCTTTTGTGGACCCATATCAGGCAGGCAGAATCGGGCGCGTGCTTGGGCACGAAGCCAGTAAACACGCCCGTTGGGAGGACGCGTCGTACGGGTTCAGCCAGGTCGTCGATGCCGTCGAGCAGCAGCGACGGCAGGCGACCGACAATGCTCGGCGTGATGAGATCGTCACGTCCGCTCGCGACGCCTACACGAACCTCGTTCAAGCGTATCTTCAGGGCGGACTTCCAGCCGAGGCGCTCGCCACCGCCGAACGCGCTAAGGCGAGGGGGCTGGCCGACCTCCTTGCCAGCCGGGATACCCATCCAGATGACCGCGTCCCGTCGGAACTCGCGGAGAAACTAAACCAGCTTCGCCGCAAAGCTGAAGTGGAACGTCGCAGGGCTGAAAGAGCGAAGGAGACTACCCCCGCAACCCTGCCGTTCCGCTTTTCGCTGTCGCCCGACGAAAGAAGTCCTGATCCGCCTGGAGGGGATGGGGCCTTTGGCGTTAGGTCGTTTATAGCTGCGGTCGAGTCATCCAGACGAGAGCGCATAGCTTCCGAGGAACAATTGCGGACCGGCCAGCCGGCAGTGCCCGATGTGTTGGAGACGATCAGTGCAGAGATCCGCGATGTGATCGATCAGATCGCAGCAATCGACCCCGCGTTCGCCTTGACGCAAGCGGAATCCACACCCCTCACGTCTGACGAGATCCGAGCCCTCCTCCCTGACGAGCATACCGTCCTGTTAAGCCTCTACTTCGCCCCAGACGTACATTATGCCTTTATTCAAACGACCGATGCACCCTCCCCGGTCGTCATTGAATTCGGGAAGGGGTTGGAAAGCCACGTACAGCATTATCTGGAACACTATGACCAAGACAAGCAACTGAGCGATGCCGAGTTCTGGAGACAACAGCTCTCCGGCCGGCTTCGCACGTTTGCCGAGGACATTGATCTGCCTCGCATCCTCGAAGCGATGCCCGAGCATGCTGATCGCTTGATCATTCTGCCTCATCGCTTTACGCACCTCCTCCCGCTCCACGCTTTGCCTCTTCCGAGCCGCGACGGTCGCTGCCTGCTGGATCGATTTCCGAGAGGGGTCGTGACTGCTCCATCGGCTGCGCTGCTCCATCTGACGGGACAATTATCTCGAACGGCTGTCGATTCGCTCGTGGCCCTACAGAACCCGACTGGCGACTTGCCGTTTACGGCTGCGGAGGTGACGGTTGTCGCAACGTTTTTCCCCAAGGCCACGATTCTCACTCACGAAAGGGCTACCCTCGGCACCTTCACCGGATCTGACGGACTTCTCGGCGCCCATGTCCTCCATTTCGCGTGCCACGGGACGTTCGACCGGGGCGCCCCTCTGAACTCCGCACTCTTACTCGCTGATCACGAGCGGCTTACGCTCGCCGATATATTCTGGCTTAACCTTTCGACCTGCCGGCTCGTCGTGCTATCTGCCTGCGAGACAGGGTTGACGGATTCAGCGCGTGACACCGAGGAGTTCATCGGACTCCCCAGTGGATTTCTCTTCGCGGGCAGTTCCGCAGTGGTAAGTAGCCTCTGGGTCGTCGACGACCTTTCCGCCGCTTTGCTCTCCATTCGTTTCTACTCACTCCTGAAAAGCTTCAGCACGCCTGCGGCGCCATTCGCCGTCGCCGAGGCTCTGGGGCAGGCGCAGCGGTGGCTGCGCGACGCGACGCGGGCCGAGGTCCGCTCACTCATCGAGCACTTGCTGGACGATGAGAGCTTATTGTGCGCCGCGATGAGCGACATTTTGCGGGAGTTGTCTGGCCCGGACGACGAGCGGCCCTTCGCCACACCTGATCACTGGGCTCCTTTCGTCGCCTTGGGCAAATGACATCTGACCGCAACCGCCTACGCCGCGCATGGCACGAGCCAGGGTGCCTGCTGCTTTCATCACCTCCGGCGCGAGCGCCTCGGACGCACGGGCCGGGTACTGTGGCGAGCGATCTCTAGCACACCGAAGAGGAGGTCGCGGCCATCTTCGCGGCCCGGCACTACGAAGACGTCGATCCCCGGATCGCGCTGGCGGTCGAACTCGGAGCGAGGCGCGGCTGGGTCAGGTTCGTCACCTGAGACGCACCTACAATTGTCCAGTGACACCAAGTTTTAACCAGTCGGGGGACACGAAGATTTACGCAGCTGCCTCCTCGGGAATTCGGGTTTCTTCAGGGGAGCCCTCTACCAGAACCGGGCGGTGCTGGCGCCTCTGGTGGCCCTCTGGGGAATGCCCGGTTCCACCTGGCTGCTCCGCGAGGACGAAGAGTTCTTTGCGCCTGCCCCCCCCCCCGCTCACAGGCGAGCGGGACGCGGCCCCGTCCGCGGTGGGAGCTATCCGGGCGCGGCTCGCGGCAGCCGCCGTGGACAGCGACACGGAGGTGGTGGACGCGACCAGAGCGGGTGGAAGACCCCACCAGATCTGTGACTGCACCTTAAGCCTGTCCGCCACCCGGTCGCGACCCGCGGACGGGTGGCGGGCGGCGATCCGCGCGATCTTGAAGCAGCTTGCGGTGATCGCCGGTGAAACCGGTTGGGCTGGGGTCAGTAGGATCCTGCCATTGCGGCGCGCAGCTCGCTCCGCAACTGGTCGGGGTCATTCGAGTGCATGAACGCATCTTCCTCCCGCACCTCCCCCCGCACGACCAGCTCCGCGAGCGACCGCTCCAGCGTGACCATCCCGGATGCGCGGTCGTTCATGTCGCTCCGGAGCGAGACGAGGTTCCCGTCACGGATCTTGTTCACCGTGGACGTGGTGCGGTGAAGCACCTCGAAGGCAGGAAGGCGGCCCTCGCCGTCGGCCCGTGGGACCAATGCCTGCGCGATCACCGCGCGGAACACGCCCGCGAGCTGGCGGCGAGTCGCGTCTTCTCGCGCGGCCTCGGGGAGCCCCAGCAGGCGCCCGAGCCCGCTCGCCACGGAGGACCCGTGCCCGGTCGAGAACACCAGGTGCCCCGTTTCGGCGAGACCGAGCACCTGGGCGAGCGTCGCCGGATCTCGTATCTCGCCAACGCCGATGACGTCGGGATCCTGGCGGAGCCCGGATCTGGTCGCCGCGGCGAACGACAGCGTATGCGTGCCGACCTCCCGCTGCGAGACCACGCATCCGCGGTCGCGGGGATAGGCGAACTCGATGGGCTCCTCGATCGTGAGGATCACGCCGGCCCGGCGACTGTTCACCTCGTTGACGAGCGCCGCCATCGTGGTCGACTTCCCGGCGCCGGTCGGCCCGATCAGCAGGATCAATCCGTTGGGCTGATCCACCAGCGCCTGTACAGACGGCGGCAGCCCGACGTCGTCCATCGACGTCGGCGGAGCGGGTACGCGGCGGAACACCGCGGCCGGGCCGTCAAGGTCGAAATAGGCGTTGACGCGGAACCTTCCGATTCCCGCACCGGCGTCGTAGGAGTAGTCGACCTCGCGCTCGGATTCCCAGCGTGCGTGCAGGTGAGCCGGCATGGTGGCCAGGATCACGACTCGCAGCTGATCCGGCGAGATCTCGCACACGTGGTTCGCCTCGTCCCGTTTCACGCGGACGATGCGTCCGTGCGTCCGGATGGTGGGTAGCGCACCCGAGTTCAGGTGCAGGTCGGAGCCGTCGGCGCCAACGAGCGCTTCGAGGTATGCGTTTACTGGGTTGTTCGCGGACATCGTTCCGATCTTGGAGGCAAGGGAGGCGGCAGGCGGGCGTCGTCCGGGGGAAGACACCCGGGGTACCAGCCCATGTACCGCTTACCCGCGCGGACGGTTCGCGCACAAGCCTCCCATCGCGCCCCAGAGATGCCCCTCCACACGTTCACCAGGAAGATCCGGCCCGCCGCGGCCGTGTGCGTGCTCGTCCTCACCGGCTGCGCCGGTCGGGGCGGACCGTTCCGTCCCGCAGAGGCCCCGTACCTCGCACCAGGGCCGCTCCCCAACCCGGATGCCGGGTCGGTCCGCGCCTCGCCGGCGCTGCCGTCCGGTCCCACCGGGCGTGCCGCGTCGCCGGCATCATCCGCTGTTCCGGGAGTGCCTGCGGGCCTGACCGCGGGCCAGGGAACCTCGCGCCTGCCTGGCGCGGGGATGCCGGGCATCGGTCCCGTCCACGGTCTGGTTGTGCCGGTGTCTCTCGGGCCGCGGATTCCGTTGCGCGACGATGTCGCGCTCACGCGAGAGTTCTTCGGCTCGGAACCGGGTGGATCGGTTCCCACCCTGGTCGAGCAGATGCAAACGATCTCGGGTGGGCTCTTCCGCCCGAGCTTCGAGGTGCTTCCCTCCCTGGTCGACTCCCGCCAGAGCGTTTTGCCGGGCAACCCGTCCCCGCGCGACCTCATGGAGTTCGCGCAGGCAGTGCTGCGGACGGCCGCCGAGCGAAACGACCTTTCGCGGTGGGACAACGATGGCCCCGACGGGATCCCGAGCTCGCGCGACGATGACGGACGCCTCGACTTCGTGGTGCTGGTGGTGGAATCGGAGGACGCCTTCCCGAGCGTCACGCTCCGCCAGGATTTTCCGCTCGCCACCCCGGCGGGGCAGGTGAACAGCGGACCCGTGCACATCCTCTCCCTCCCGCGGAGCGAAGTAGCCGATTCCCGGCCGGCGATCGGCCTGTGGCTGGACGGCCTCGGCCTGGATCCCGGGGAGCGGTTCTTCCCGTCCACGTTCTCCCGGGGAATCTCGTCGGTTGCGCGCGTGCGCCTCGGCTGGCTCCCGGTGCAGCCGGTGCTCGCGCCGGGACTGGCGGCGGTGGAGGACGGGAAGGCGCTGCTTTTCCCGCTGCAGGACGTCGGGCAGGGAGCAGGCTTCTGGCTCGTTGAGCGCGCTGGCGACGTGCTGTACGTCTCGCGGGTGGCGCGGAAGTCCGACGGTCACTTCTTTGCGACCGAAGCGCACGCCCTCCGCAGCGGGCAGGGGCAGGTGCTCCCGCTCACGCGCCAGTTCGGCGACCGCGGCCCCCGCGCGGTGGTCCAGTGGGCGGAGGGCGCCGATGCGCCGCGCGCGGAGCTGGTCAGCGTGCCCGTACGCGCACCTGATCCCGTTCCGCTGCGCCGGCCCGGCGCCTGATGATGACGTCGCGCGCAGTGGCGGCCGCGACGGCCGCCGCGGTGGCCCTGGTGACCACGGCGGGCGTGTCGTTCGCGCGGTCCGAGCCCACCGGCGGGTCCGGAGCGGGGGCGGCGGAGATCGCCGCCGCCCGCTCGCATGCGGACAGCCTTTCTCTCCGGCTGCGCCGGATCGAGGTGGCGCTCGGACTGGCCGCGCGTGCCGACTCTGGAACGGCGGGTTTCCACGCGCGGTACGCGAACCTGCGCTCGCGCGAGGCGGAGGTCGCGCGCAGGGCCGCTGCGTGGCTCCGGTTCGTTCCCGCCACCGAGCCGGTGACCGGAGGCGTCGTCACCAGCTCCTTCAGCCCGGGCCGGTACCATCCCATCAAGCTGAGGATCATCCCCCACGTTGGGCTCGACATCGCCGCCCTCCATGGTTCGCCGGTCAGAGCCACGGCCGACGGGACCGTCCATGCGACGGTGAACCACCCGACCTACGGGCTGACGGTGGACGTGGAGCACGGCGGATCGGGCTTCCTGACCCGGTACGCGCATCTCTCCGCCATCCGCGTGAAGCCTGGAGCCAGGGTGCACCGGGGAGACATCATCGGAGATGTCGGCAGCACGGGGCTGAGCACCGGGCCGCACACGCACTACGAGGTGTTCTTAAGGGGCTGGCGACGGGACCCGATCGACTTCCTGCCACCGGGCCGGGTGGCCGCGGACGCCCTCCTGGGGGTGGACTGATGCGCCGGGCACGCTGCGACTCCAGGACCTCTCCCGCGGTCCGCACCCATACGGGTTGCGGACCGCGGCGCATTTCGGGGTGCCCCGTGCGCCCCGTGCATCCCACCCACGTATCGGAAAGGACGGCCATGCGCATTGTTCCCAGCGGGCGCGCCGGATACTCGCTCATCCAGATGATCGGCGCGGTCGTGATCGGCGGGATCCTTCTCGGCATCGTCACGCCGGCGGTCGCGCACGCGCTCCGCGTGCGCCAGGCGGAAGCCGTGTTGGAGCACGACCTTCACAACGCGGCGAATCTGTACGAGATGGCGTACCTCGATCAGCGCCGGTACCCGGACCACTCCGCACTGCAGCCCCACCTCTCGCCCGGCATCGCGGTTGACTCGCAATCGGTGAGCGGCGAGCGCGTCTACCTCCGCCTGCGTCACGTTCCGACGGGCCAGCTCTGCGTGCTCGACTACTCCCGTTCGTCCCCGGTCGCGAGGAACCGGGCTGATTGCTACGGTGGGGGCCAGGCTCGCGACACCGCTCTCGCGCTGACGCCGGAGCCGCCGGGAGCTCCAGGCGCGGACACCTTCGGGATCACTCCGCCGACTCCTCCCGACACGACGGGGAATGAGTTCGCCTTGCGGAGCCCCAGTGTCGACAACCCCGACGCGCAGACCGGCGCGCCGGGCTCGACGTTGACGCAGACCTTCACGGTGACGAACCGGAGCCCCGTCGTTCGCACCTTCCGTTTCGAGGTGGGCAGCAGCAGCCCGGGTACGGTGGCGACGCCGCCGAATCCTCCGGACCTCACGTTGGCTCCGGAGACGCCGACCGCAGTGCGGGTGACCTATACCGTGGCCCGTGACGCGGTGGCGGATGCCTCGTCGGTGATCCCGCTCCGCGCCGTCGATCTCGGGGACGAGAGGTGGAGTGCGACCGGGAGCTTCGCGTTTTCGACCGCGCTGGCTCTCGCCGCGCCGGGCGTCGAAGTCAATGGAGCCCGCACCCGCATGGAGACGGCCGGCGCTCCGTTCGACGTGTCGTGGCTGGTTACCAACCGCTCGAACGCCGCGAGAGTCCTCGTCCTCTCGCTTGCTCGCGCGGAGCCCGCGCACGTGGAGGTGGTGTCGCTCACGATGCAGGGGCCGGTGCCGTTCGGGCCGGGTGAGGCGCGGATGGTTACCGCGCGCCTTCGCCTCGCGGCCGCCTCGGACGGCGGGACGCGGAGCACCGCCACCCTGCAGGCCGAAGATGCAGAAGCCCCGTCCTACAACGCCGCCGCGGGCCTGGGCGTGGAAACGGCGACGGTGCTCGCCAATCCAACGGTCGGTGCACCGGCGGCGCGGTCCGCCGATCCCGGGACCCCGTTCACGCTCTCGTGGGCGGTGCGGAACGAGAGCAACACCTCCCGGTCCTTCCAGATCACCGCCTCGGCAGGCGATCCCGCCCATGTGGAAGTGCTGGGTTCTTCCGGCACCGGCGTGCAAACCATCGGTCGCGGACAGGAGCTTCCGGTGACGGTCACATACCGCGTGAAGAGCGGGTCGGCCGCCGGCCGCGGGAGCGACGTGCGGCTTCACGCTGCCGACCGCGCATCGGCCGTGCACGAGGCATCGGCATCGGTCGCGATCGGCACGAACACCGTGCTGGCGGCACCCGCGATCACGCCCCCGGCAGCGCACTCAGGCAAGCCCGGCGAGGAGTTCGAGGTGACGTGGATGGTCCGCAACGCGAGCAACGCCGACCGCGTGCTGCGGCTCGATGCGACCGCTGCCGGACCCGAGCTCAGCGTCGTCTCGTCCGCTGGCGCCGGCGAGGTGACGTTCGCGGCATTCCAGACGCGCGCGGTCACGGCCCGGTTCCGTGTGCGCGACGACTCGCCGGCCGGCGCTCGCGCCGCACCCGCGCTGTCGGCGACCGACAAGGCGGCGCCCCCGTACTCCGCGCAGGCGAGCTTCGACTTCACGACGGCAGCCGACGTCCGTCCGCCCACGTTGACCGGACCGGCTGCCCGCTCGGCCGATCCCGGCACGGTCACCGTCGGAGTGTTCCGGCTCGTGAACAGGAGCAATCTCACCCGAGCGTTCTCGCTGGTCGCGACGTCCACAGACGCCTCCGTCGTGGGCGATCCTGCCGACCCCGCGCAGGTGAGCGTGGGCGCGTTCGGAAGCGTGGACGTCCGGGTGGATGCCGTCGTTCCCGGATCCGCGCTCGGCTACACCCAGGCAGGGGTGGCGCTGACCGCGGTCGACGCCGGCGCGGGCGCGAACAGCGATGCCGCGCAGTTCGCGGTCACGGTGAACGCTGTCTACCGCGCCCCCTCCGTCACGTGGAAGGCGAGCCGCCTCCTGCGGCCGGGCGAGGCGGCGGTCGACTCCGCCACGGTGGTCAACCGCAGCAACGTGCCCGCGGAGCTGTGCTTCACCGTGGAAACCCAGCCGGGGAACGTGAACGATGGGCTGGTCACGGGACCGGATGTCGCGGCGCCTCCATGCCGGACGGCCGGCGCCGCCGGGACGTCGTCATCCGCAGTCCGGGTCCCGGTCTCGTACTCGGCGTCAACGGATGCTCTGGCCGGCTGGACGAATGTCCTCGCCCTCACGGCATACCAGACCGGTGCGGGATCCCTCTCCGCCTCCGCGCAGCTGACGGTGGAAGCGGACCTCGTGGTCGCGAGCCCGGAGTGGGTCCGGCTTCCGGCGTCGCCCCTCTTCTGGGATGTGGGTGACGAGCGTGTGCTGGGCTACACGCTTCGGAACCGGAGCAACGCGACTCGCAGCTTTTGCGTCGCGATCACCTCGCTCGACGCCACGAAGCTCGCCTCGGTTGGCGCCAGCCCGATCTGCGGTGTTCGGGTTGCAGCGAGGGACACGGTCCGGGTGCCGCACTCCCTTCGCGCAGCCGGCGCGGGGACGGGTCTGCGGGTGGAGGCGGTGGCCTACGACGAAGAGGCTGCTGTGAACCGGGTGGACGGAGGCTTCTACAACGTCATCCGGGAGACGCGTCCGACGGCCGTGTGGGACGCGCCGAGCCCGGTCTACGTCCGCAAGTGGGCAACCTTCGACGGAAGCCGGTCGTGGAGCCCCGTGGGATCGCCGATCGTCCGGTACGAGTGGACCTGGGGGCTGTTCATGCACCAGTGGGACGCTTCGCAGAGTCGGTTCGTCTACACGGGCGCGTGGGAGACCGCGCGCGATGAGGTCGGCACGCCGACCGTAGAGCGCGCGTACGACCTGCAGGGCACGTTCTTCGTGTGCCTCACCGCCGTGGACGCGGCGGGTCGGTCGAGTGAACCGAACTGCCAGCCGATCACGACGTTGCGCCCGACCGCCGCGCGGCTGGCGTGGCGGTACCGTGGGTGGTGGACGGACCAGGACTGGTGCCTGGACGTCTGGTGGGACAACCAGTGTGATGCGGAGCACGGGAACGCTCGCTGGGAGATCGATCTACGGCCCTCGGTGGGCGATGTACCGATCAAGGCTGCCTATGCCGTGATCCGGGTAAAGCTGCACAACACCGACGATCCGGACCGGCCAGCGACGGTGACGTACTCAGGGAACGGCGGCACGACCCCGGAATGGGGGAGCTACACGTTCGGGAGCAATTTCCCCAGCGCCGTCGCCAGAGCACAGGACGGCCGGTGGCGCGTGCTCACGACCACCGGCACGTCCGCCCACGGCTGGCCTTCGAGCCCGAATCTGGCGAACCACCCGCTGGTGCTGAACATCAACCTGGCGAAGGCGACGGGCGTATTCGACGGCGGGCCGCACTGGGTGCCGGACGATGCCTGGATCACGCTGTACGTCCAGGACGCACGTGATCGGTGGACGTCCGTATCGGGCTATCGGAACCACGACAAGGGCCAGTGGAGAGCGGCCTACGACACGACAGTCACGGGTGATGCCGGCCCGACGGCCACGGTGTCGGTCACCGCGACCGGCGAGGGGACGTACGTCGCCGCGGGCGCCGGTGACAGCCCCAGCGGCAGGATCGTCGATTCGTGGTGGGAGATCACGTCCGAGGATCTGATCGAGGGCGGCGCGACGAGCTGGACCACGCGGGGAGCGTCTGTGGACCTGCAGCCATCGCCGTGCGAGCGGGTGACCGCGACGTGGGTGGTGAAGGACGATCAGGGGAAGGTCGGGCGGGGCTCCGACAGCGTGAGCGGGGCCGGCGGCAGCAACTGCTTCGATCCCGGCAGGGGCGGGGAGGTTCTGAAATGAACCAGCACAAGAGTCGGATGCGGAGAGCGATCGCGGTGGTGGCGATCCTCACGGCGGTAGCGTGCCGATCAGACGAGGGGGTGGGACGTGAGGAGAGGACCGCGCGGGTGGGTGAGCTGCTTTACCTGCAGAACCTAATCGCAGATCCCACCGTCAGTGCGAAGATGATGGCGTATTCGACTGCCGTAGACGGCCGGGGGGTGCCGGCGGACTCGGTGCTTTCCGAGCTGCACGCGTGGCTCGAGGCCTGGGCTGCCGCGCACCCGGAAGCTGTCGCGCGAGCGCGGCTGATGCCGCGAACTTCCCTGCCGGACATGGCGAAGTGAGAACGCACTTCGTTGTTGATGCCCCCCAGGCACTTCCGCCTGGGGGGCTTCTTTTCTAGAAGGTTGAAATTCAGCTGTAGCTTCATTGCGAAGGTGTCCTGCCCGGAGAACCGGAAGTCGCAGACAGGGTCGATCCGGCCCCGGCTCTCCGGCGCGAACCGTGCTTCACGTCCCGGCCGCGCAGACGGAGCCGAGTACACCAGCAGAGCTAGGACCGACCACAGTGGCAGGACGTAGAGGCAAGGAGAAGAAGCGCGGGCGCGCAAAGCCGAAGCGGAAACGCTCACCTCCTGAGCGCGGGCTTCCCACACAGCCAGGGATGCCCCCGCTCACGGAGTTCGTGCAGGGAAGGCCGCGGCTCGCGGGACGCACTTCCGACGAAAGGCAGCAGCACCTGCGAGATCTGGGGGAGCGTTTTGCACGGGAGTACAATGCACTGCTGCCGCAGCTTACGGCAACGGTCGCAGGAGCCCATCCACTCCACCTGCTGGCTCTCGCCGGAATGGCCTCGGGGTTCACGCAGAGCCGGCCCGGCGCCGACCGGGCACCCGGCGTGATGCTGCAGGCGTTCTCCGAGGTCATTCAGGCGTTCGCGCTGCGAACCCCCCAGAACGACAGCCAGCGGATCCTCTCATCCCTTGAGATCAAGGAGATTCAGGACCTGGCTGCGGGCGTTAGTGGCGCCTTCCACATGCGGCGGCTGCGGGATCTGGCTGAAGTATCCGGGATCGAGGACTCGCGGCGACTGTTCGTCCGCGAGCAAGCGCGCGCGTCCACTCAGATCACCCGCAATTGGGCGTACCCAGACCAGATGGTCCGGATCTCCCGCGAGCTCTTTGGTCCGCTGGACGACGACTTCCGCGCGCTCTGGGGCACCTCGGCCACTGACCTGATCGATATGCTCCAACAGGTAATCCGGACCATCGAAACGAGGCTCAACGCCACGTACGCGCGGCTACGACCCGCATTCCAGGCGCGCTCGGTCAAGGAGATGTGCACGCGGTACTACGCGGCGTTCCCGGATTTGTCCGATTCCCCGGAGGCGCTTGCCGCCGTGCTGCGGCTCCTGCCACTTGCCCAGGCCCGACTGGCGCTCCTAGACCACGCCGCTCTGCGGTTCCCGGACATCTTCATCCTGACGCTGGACGACTGGATGGACGCGTGCCGTGAGGGCACGTCAAGGGCAGACTTGCAACGGGTCGCCAATGCGTGGTCCCTGGGCTTTGGCGAACTTTCCGCCGCGGACGCGGAGCACGTCTTTCTCGGAAACCCGGTATGGCAGCGACCCCTCATCCGCCCGAACGAGGACGTCTTCTTTCTCCCCAACCCTGCGCTCCTCTACAGCTTCCTGCTCGACATGCTCAAAGGCCTCTTGGCCGGGCAGAAGCCGCTGTTGAAGCGATACGAGGAGAGACGAGCGGGCTACCTAGAGGACGCTTCGGCAAAGCTGTTCACCACCGCGTTTCCCGAAGGCCGGTGGTGGCGTGCCTCCACGTGGAAGGATGAGGACGGAATACAGTGGGAGAACGACCTGCTGATGGTAGTAGACCGGGTGGCGCTCATCGTGGAGGACAAGTCTGGTCAGCTACGGCCGACCTCGCGCCGTGGCGGGGACAAGAGCCTTGAAGACGACATCGTGAAGCTCAGGGCGGCCCCCGCTGCACAAGCGGCGCGCTTCGCAACGCTCCTGAAGGATTCGGGCGGCACGCTGCGCCTCGGGACGAGAGACGGAAAGGTGAACGAGATCGACGTTTCGGAAGTACGTCTGTTCGTCCCCGTCAGCATCGTATTCGATCAGCTGGGGCCGATCGCAACTCAGTGGAATACTCTCCGAGCGGCGGGAATCGTGGCCGAGGATGCTCCCTTCGCGCCGACGATCAGCCTGGGCGAACTGGAGGTTATCTTCCAGACATTGGTACGTCCGTCGGAAAAACTGCACTACCTAATCCGCCGGACGGAGTTCGAGCAGCGCGTCAATTTCTACGGCGACGAAATGGACCTGCTCGCTTTTTACCTGGAGACGGGCTTCAACATTGGAAACTCGGAGTTCGACCCTGCATTCCTCCTCCAGATCGGAGGTCATTCAACCGACACCGTTGACGCCTACTATGGCCGCTGGGCTTCGGGAGGCGCGAAGGACCGTCCCCGGCGCAGGATGTCGGCGTGGTGGAGCGATCTCGTGGACTATATCGAAGCGCACCGTCCACCCATGTGGTCCTTGCTCGCCATCGAGCTGCTTCGCGCGTCCGAAGAAGAACAGCTGACCCTCGAGCGCGGCTTGAGGATCGCCCGCAACAAGGTTCGCAAAGGCCAGGTGCCGGCAGGAACCGACCCGTTCGTCATCCTGAAGAGTGACCCGCAGCACGGGCGAGCACCCATTGCATGCGTCGCCTATCGCGAGGCGGAGGCGGCTGATCGCCACCAGTTGATGGGCCGCGCGGCCGCATCGGCCAGGGTGAACGCGAGAGCGGACCACGCCGTAGTGATTGCTGTCAACGCTGACGAACCGAAGCATCCATGCAATGGGATCGCGTACATGGTCCCGCGCAAACCTCCTTGATGCCCGCGTCGCTACGGTGCGGGCCAGCGCGCGCGGGCCCGCCTCGACAATTCCCCTCCAAGCCATGACCTTGTCTGACGAGCTGCCGGTCGATGAGATCCTCAGACGTTTCGATGTGGCCGTCGCGCGGCTATTTCGCGATGATCAGTATCTCCTCATCCATGATGTATCGGAGCGTGCGGTTACTCACAAGCTCGGCGAGTACCTGCAGCGCCTCTTCCCACATTGGCACGTGGACTGTGAGTACAACCGCAACAGACACGAGCCGAAAAGGGTTCATCTACCGGATCCCGGTGATCAGGAGGCCGAGCGATATGTCTCGATCTACCCCGACATCATCGTTCATCAGCGGGGAGCCAACGATCGCAATCTGCTCATCGTGGAAGCCAAGAAGGCTCGCGACGGAAGGGGGGACGGGGAGGCGCGGGATCGGACGAAGCTTGTCGCATATGCGCGGGAACTCGACTACACGGTGGGAGTCTTCATCGTCTTTCCGACGGGGGAGGGCTGCGATGCTCCGTGCCAGCGCAGCTACTACCACAACGGCCAGTGGAGCGGATAGGGGGGATGCGCCGTGGTTGCGCACCTTGCGGTCGCGCGATCCATCGCCGTGATGGCCCGGCCGCGGCGGGCAGGTAGGTGACGGTCGCGGTTGTGCGCTTCGGCGGCGGCCCGGGGAGCCGAGTCCGGGGCCTTACCGAAGGCGAGTCACACGCACCACCTTGGGCACGCTCGTGACGTTGGTGATGGTCACGGAGACGCCGAGTTCGCCAGCTGCGAAGAGATACAACGCGGCGTAGCTCCCGCGCGCCACCGCGACCGGGTACGTCGCGTTCACGGTGCGGGAGACCTGAAACGGGGGCTCGCGGTCCTGGGGCACCCACGTGCGGAGCTGCGGCAGGCCGCGTGCGGCGGCCACGTCCGGCGCGACCAGGTCGTCGGTCGCTTCCGCGAGGCTCCAGCGGTCGAGCGCGGTCGTGGCGTCCAGCCCCACCAGGCTGGCCAGGGAAGGGAAGTCGTAGCTCGGCAGGGCGAGGGCCTGCTGGTAGAACCGAGTCCGGTTGGTCCCGAGCGGCGCATCGCCCCACTGCTCGCGCAGGAACATGAGGAGCCTGGTGCCGTGGTCGTACGCGCCCCGCCCGCCGCCCCACGGGCTCAGGTCGGGGCGCTCGCCGTACCCGGTCCCGTAGAAATCGGCGTACGGCACCCCTGTCGTCAATCGGTCGTGGCGCGCGCCGGTCGCCTGGCCGGACGCCAGTCTGGCGGCGGTTTCCTGTACCATCTGCGCCCAGCTCTCGCCGATCGCTCCCCAGCCCGGCGCCCCGCGCCCGAAGACGTTCCCCCATCGCCGTACCGCGATCACGTCGTCCGCGTGATGGCCGTACTCGTGGATCAGGTACCCCGCCAGCACTTCCACCTGGCCTTCCGTGGTGGGCGGAGAGTCCGGCCCGAGCGTCGTCGCCACCTCAGAGAAGTGCGGGCACATCGACTGCGGGAGCCCCGCCTGGTCGACCGTGGGCTGCGCCACGCCGGTCCTGAAGATGTGCCACCATCGACCGCCCGCGCCCCGTATGGGCTCGAACGCCGGGTCGAAGACCTCGCGAACCGCAGGTAGCGTCCAGCGCTCCACAATATCCGCCAAGCGGGTCAGACGGGAGCGGGTGGCTTCGCTATTCCACGTGCCCGGGTAGGCGGTCCTCGCGTCGTAGGCGATGACGGTGCGGCCGGACGCGGACTGCGCGGCGACCACGGCGTTGAACGTGGGAACCTGCGAGCGGGGCTCATCGCAGACGTTGCCGTTCGCATACCACTGCGGGCTGCGGAAGTCGACCCATGCGACGGTGTCGCCCGGTGATGCGGTTGCGTACCGCGGGTCGAACGAAGCGGGGTTCGTCTGGTACCAGTCGTCCCCGAGAGTAATGGCGAGCAGCGGCTGCTGCTGCGACGTGGCGGACATCGCCGACGCGGCGCGTCCGGTCGAGAGGTTGCCTGACGGAGCTCCGGCGCTCGTCCACGTGTGCACCGTGAATAGCGGTACCACGCCCGGCGCCTCGGTGATGGACGGGTTGAGCGCGGTGATGACGAAGCTCTGGTCGCCTGCGGGGAACTCCAGGCAAGCGGCCAGGTCGCTGGCGCCGAGGATGCGCGACTCGCCCGGGTGCATGCGCAGCACCGAAGGCACGGTCAGCCGTCCGCCGTACGACGCGGTTCCGGAGGCGATCTGAACCGCCCTGCCATCCACCTCGCACGGTCTTTTCGCCGGCATGGCGAACCGGATCTCGGCGGCCGTCCGAAGCGTCGCTACGACGCCGTGGCCGTCCACGGTGATGCTGGAGGGCAGCAGGTCGAGGTTGATCCCCGTGACGATCCCTTCGCCGCCTGCCACCAGCGTCGCACCGGTGATCTGCGGGGCGTGGGCGGGCGGGCCGCCGTCCGTGGGTTGGCGGTCGCAGGATCCGCAGAACGGAATCGACGACGCGGCGAGGAGCACGCGTGCGAATCTCAGAGCGGTCATTCCTCCCTCTCGCAAATGGGGACGCCAAAGCGCGGCGAGGAAACCCATCCTCGCCGCGTTACATCGGCGGTGTCCGATCATAGCTTGTCGCCCACCCACTTTTCTCCCCCCGGGGTTCGCCCCGCCAGTAGCGGGGCTACGCTGCCGTTACGCCGCGATTAGGCCCGGAAATCTTGCGCCCAGGAGCGTGCGAAGGTCTTCGATCGCGTGGTGGGTGCGGCTTTTCGCCGTGCCGACCGGGATTCCCAGGCGCTTTGCCGCCTCGGTGTGGGTGAGCCCTTCGATGAAGTGGAGTACGGCGGGAAGCCGGTACCGCTCTTCCACCTGCTCCAACGCTTCACTCAGAATCCCCCGTAGCTCGCTCTGCTCCGCCGCTCGGTCGGGTAGCGGCTCCGTGTCGACGGGATCCATGCTCCACGAAGGCTCGGCTTCGGGGTCGACCCCCATGTCGGTGAAGCTCGTCACCCGGCTGCGCTGAGCGCCGCGCGCGGCGTTGATCGCGATCCGCTCGGCGATGGTCTTGCTCCACGTGGAGAACTTTTGCGCCGGGTCGAACGACGTGCGGTTGCGAATGATCCGGATGAAGACCTCCTGCGTCAGGTCCTCAGCCCGCGAGTGGGTCGCGGGATTGCGCAGGAAGAACCGCATGATCTTGGGCTGGTAGCGGTTCACGACCTCGCGCAGTGCGCGGTCGGAGTCCGTTTCAGCATACAGCCTGAACAGTTCCTCGTCGCTCTCCGGGAGCGGGGTGAGCGCGGGAGCGGGCGGGAGCTTGGCGCGCGGCGGTTGCGGGGCGGCCGCCTGGGGGCTTGCACTGGTGTCGGCGGCCTGCATGGGGCCGCCGTCACGCGCCTCCGCGCGTGTCGGTCTTGTGGCCACTGTACTACGCTCCTCGGATTCGGAGGGTGCAGCCGGCCCGTCTGCGGGCCGGCTCCCACTCTTCGGCAACTGGGCTGTCTCGGGGAGACCCCTGGTTTTGCGGACCGGCCTCGCGGCCGGGGTGCTCTTCGGGAGTGGAGATGGATGAAGACGGACCGGCGGCCGGCGGTCCGCGGGGATCACGCAGTTCCCCGCGTGCCTGCGGCGGTTGGGGGCGAGTCGGGCCGATGGTGCTCCAGCGGTGGCCCGCTTGGTGTGGTCCCCAAGTGTGCATCGTGCCCGGGGCGCCCCTGGTGCTTGATACCATCACCTCACCCAAACGGTTTTCACGGTCGGCGTGTCGCGCCACTCGCCGTGGAGATGAGTCGAAACACCGGAGCCACCGTCACGGTGGTCCGTTGCCACCACCCGCCGGAGCGCGCACCGAGTTGGGTCACGATGATCCTCACGATTTGCATGCGCGGAGGCAGAAAAGGCTCGGACTCGCTTCGGGAGCGCACTTGAATATCGACGTTTGTGGTGTGAAGGGGGTAGTCCGTGCGACTTGTCGGGAAATGGAGCAACCGTAGCCGGGAGTCCTCGGCTGGCCTGACCAGAGTGGACAGAGTGCCCGCGCGCACCGAGGAAAACTGCGACGACGACGCCCCTCCCCGTGCGGACTGGCGCGTTCGGTTTCCCCGTGCTAGGTGGCGTGATCCGTGTGCCTAAGGTAGCTTCTCCCTGCGCCCCCTTGGCGCTTTGGAGGGACCACCCACACGAGAGGGTTTAGACCATGCGTACCAAGCTCTTCGCGTCGCTCCTCGCCATCTGCGCGG